>RPPU01000870.1 GCA_003819975.1 Desulfobacteraceae bacterium | reverse complement strand
GTTTATCCGCGCCCGATAAAATTATAACCGAACTCTTGCTGGATTCTTTAATCCCGGCCCCTTTTTTACCGACCCAAGGAAAATTACTCGATGTCGGCTCCGGCGCCGGCTTTCCGGCGCTGCCCCTTAAGATTTACCTTCCAAACCTCACGGTGCATTTATTGGAACCGAATCAAAAAAAGGTAAGTTTTTTAAAACAGGCCATCCGCTTGCTGAAACTAAACGGGATCGAAGTCATTAAAGCCCGGCTTGAAGCCGAAGAGTCCCGATTAAAGAGTGAAGCCTACGATATCGTAACAACCAGGGCTTTCACCCCCTTATCCCAAACCATCTCCTGGTGCCGCCCTTTATTGAAGCCCGGCTCTCGTTTGGTCTGCTTTTTAGGCTCCCAAGGTCCGGCAGACCTGGAAAAAGCAGAACCGGAATTGCAAAACCAGGCCCTAAAAACAGAAAAGACCCTCCCTTATCTCTTACCCGGAAAGGCTGAGCAACGCCATACGGTCATTTTTTTGAAATAGGGGATGCCTTTCGGGCGGGGTTATCCGGGTGGTCCACGGCCTCTTCCATTAGGCCGGCAATCGTATTCCGGACATGCAGAATCAAGGCGCTCAGATCCTGTTTTTGATACTCTTTGACTTCAATAGGCTTGCCCACCTTCATATAAAAACGGCCGGGATTGACTAAAAAGCTCCCTTTGGACATGATCTTGTAACTCTGATTGATGCCGATCGGTAAAATGGCGCAGCCTGATTTCAGAGCCAAATGAAAACCGCCTTTTTTAAAGTCCTGTAATTGCCCCTCCGAGCTCCGGGTGCCTTCGGGAAAGATCAAAATAGATGTGCCATTCTGAATGCGCGTGACCGTGTCTTCAATGCTTTTAATGGCGGTACGGGAATCTTTGCGATTAATGGCAATATAGCCGGCTCGTTTCATGCAATACCCGAAAACCGGAATGGATAATAGTTCTTTTTTCAGAATAAATTTAAAATCGACCGGTAGTTTGGCCAAAAGGGAAAAGATATCGAAAAAACTTTGATGATTGGCCATTAAAATATAAGGAGCCCCTTTTTGGATATTTTCCAGCCCTTGGACCAAGACTTTGACCCTGCCGGCCCAAAGAATCCCGGAACCCCAGGGCTTGGCCGAATAAAAATGGGTTAAGCGGCCGCTGTTGTCGAACCAAGAAAGAACAATCCCAAAAACGGAAAAAAACGCCGTATGAGCCACTGCAAAAATCCATATGATCACATTCTTCAGAAAGGTCATAAAACCGCCTCGTCCGCATTATTTGCTTTTTGTTTCTGCTTTCTTTAACTCGGCAAGGATTCTTTGGTTTTGGGCTCTGAGCAAATGTTCCGCGCTGAGACCGCTTTGCCAAGCGATTTGAGCAAGCAAAAACAACCACTCCCCGATTATAAGGCCCGCTTGATCGGGCGGCCGGTCCTGCATGGCGCGGATTTGCGGAATCCCCCGCTCCAGAGCGCCCCATAAATCTTCGGGCTTATGATCGGGAGGCCGG
>RPPU01000869.1 GCA_003819975.1 Desulfobacteraceae bacterium | reverse complement strand
GGCCGATAGCTTGCGCGCTATCGTCAACGAGGGTTCCGGCTTGACGGACATTTGGCCGGCCGTGCTCGGCTTATTTGCTTACGCTGTGCTCTTTTTCATCTTGAGCCGGCGTTTCTTCAAATGGACCTAATAAGTCAATTGCGTCGGGTCCATGGTTACCGGAGCCGTATCCAGATCGGTCAAGATGCGTTGCGCCACTGGCGCGGCGATGATCTTAATCAATTCTCCGGCGAAAAGCTCTTCATCCCGCAGTTCCCGTCGCGCGCCTGAAAGCCTGCGGATCTCATCCGAAACCCTGATATTATCGGCATTTAGATCATGTTTGGCCTGAAATTTATCGGCATAGACGATTTCATCTCCGGTCTTTTCGGAGAAAGGGAACTCAATGACCGTACGCCCGCTTTTAACTTCGACGACCTTTACCGTTCCGGCGAGCGCGACCGCCGACTTATCTTTAAAAATGGAGTAATACATGGGCGCGCTGACCCATTCTTTTCGTTTGGCCTGCTGCCCCTTACTGTCGACATAAGCCACATCATACGAATATTGATAAGAATCCTTTACTTGCGTCTCCGTCAAGCCGGCGCGGGTGTTGCGCACCTGAGTAAAGCGGCCGAAAACAAGATAATGAACTCCGGTTAATTTTATGGGTATCCGGCCTTCATCGTTTAAGAGATTCTCGTTAATCTTTTGGGTTCTCGCCAGTGTTAAAAAATCTTCGCGCTCCAGCAACTGAACAAAAGCACTGGCTTTGGCTTGAACGTCCGATTTGATTGCGGAAAAAATATAATCGCCCAAAACCATGCCGGCGACATCTCTTCCGGTCGGGTTATCAAAAGAGACCAAAGCGATTTTTATGATCGCCTTATCTCCGGCCGTCGCCCATTTTTGACTGACATCGCGGTATTGCGGGTTCAGTGCCTGCGCTTGCCCCAAATCTTCATACGCTTTCCTGTATTGCCCGATTGAAAGAAAATACGAACCCAGGGCATAGTAAAGACCGGTCGCTTTGGTCAAAGAATTCTTATAATCCCGGATCACGGCATGGGCGTTTTCATAGGTTTTGGCCGCAGACCGGTAATTTCGGTTCTTTTCAAAATCGCCGGCCATCCGGTAATAAGATTCCGCGATTTTCTCGGTGCTGTCTTTATAAACGCCGGCAAAATCCAAGGCAATCCTGTACTCGCTGATGGCCCGGGTAAAATCCCTTTGGCTAAAAAACACTTCAGCTTGCAAATAATGCTTTTCAGCCGCCGCCAAACTGACTTTATGAATGACCTGACCCACATCGATCGGGATAAAATGGAGCAGATTGAACATCTTCAGCCGGGAAAGATAAGTTTGCAGATCCTTATATTCGACCAGAGAGGCTTCAAAATTCCTCTGCGCTTGATAAGCTTCGGCCATTCTCAACTTTTGTTCATAGGCCGGTTTGGCGATGTTGGCCAAATTCGTCAAAGCTTCACTGTGTTTCCGGTTGATTTGCAGAACATTTAAATATTCTATAGCGGCAGCATAATGATCGCCTCTGGCAATGGCTTCATCCGCATGCTTCATTCCTCTGGAGGTGGCGCTGCACCTGCAAAAAACG
>RPPU01000868.1 GCA_003819975.1 Desulfobacteraceae bacterium | reverse complement strand
GAGATGGGGGTGATCCGCAACCATTATGTGGGGCGAACTTTTATCCAACCTTCACAGAGCATGCGCGATTTCGGGGTTAAAGTAAAACTCAACCCGGTGCGGGAATTGCTTAAAGATAAAAGCGTTGTGATCATCGAAGATTCGATTATCAGGGGCACCACCGCGCGCAGCCGCGTGCAAACGTTTAAAGAGCTGGGCGTGAAATCGATTCATATGTTGGTGAGTTGCCCGCCGCACTGTTTCCCGTGTTATTACGGCATTGATTTTTCCACTAAAGGCGAACTGATCGCGGCCCGGAAATCGGTGGATGAAATCCGCGATTTTATCGGGTTGGACAGTTTGGGCTATCTCTCTCTGGAAAATACCATTCAAGCCGCCGCCATTCCCAAAGAACATCTCTGCATGGCCTGTTTTGACGGCCAATATCCGGTTCCGATTCAGGAGACATTCGACAAGTTCGGTCTGGAATAACCAAAACAGGATTTCTAAAAATTCATAAAAGAAATCCCTTGCCATGAAAATTACAATTTTGTAGATTGATTGCCAGTTATCAGTTGCCAGTCATCAGTCACCGGAAAAATTATTTTTCTCATGATTGATGACTGGTGACCATTTTTATAGGTGCTACCCATGAACCCCGGCGTTAAAAAAACCAAACCGGATGAAATCGATTGTCTGTATGAAATCACGACCGCCCTGAACACCTTTGATTTGCGCAAAGCTCTTTATAAAGTCCTGGATTTAATGTCGGAACATCTCGGCATGAACCGCGGTTCCATTACGCTGCTCGATCCGACCTCTTCGGAAATCCGTATTGAAGTGGCCCATGGCATGTCTCCGGTTCAAAAGAGCCGGGGCCGATATAAATTGGGCGAGGGCGTGACCGGACGGGTGATCGAAAGCGGAAAACCCATGGCCGTGCCCAATATCGATGCCGAACCTCTTTTCCTGCACCGAACCGGGCCACGCAAAAAATGGGAAAAAGACAAGATTTCGTTTATTTGCGTGCCGATCAAGGAGGGTCGACGGACCATGGGGGCCTTGAGCGTGGACCGCATCTTTGACGAAGATTCGTCTTTGGATGAAGATGTGCGTTTTTTAACCATTATCAGCGGCATCATTGCCCAGAAAGTGGCTTTGCTGGAAAAAATCAACCGCGAAAAAGAACAATTAAACAAAGAGAACATCCGCTTACAAGGAGAATTGAGCAAGAAATACAGTTTCAGCACCATTATCGGCAACAGCCGCAAAATGCAGGAAGTCTTCCGCCTGATCAATCAGGTGGCCAAGAGCAATGCCAATGTGCTTTTACTGGGTGAAAGCGGAACAGGCAAAGAACTGGTGGCCAATGCGATCCATTACAACAGCTTGCGGCCCAACAAACCCCTCATCAAAATCAACTGCGCCGCTTTGCCGGCCACCTTGGTGGAAGCGGAGCTTTTCGGCTATGAAAAAGGCGCGTTTACCGGCGCGGTGAGCGCCAAAGAAGGCAAATTCGAATTGGCCAATAACGGCACCATCTTTCTGGATGAGATCGGCGCTCTGGCTTTCGAAGGCCAGGGAAAATTGTTGCGGGTGTTGCAGGAGCGAGAACTGGAGCGCCTGGGCGGGACACGCACCATCAAGGTCAATGTG
>RPPU01000002.1 GCA_003819975.1 Desulfobacteraceae bacterium | reverse complement strand
TGGTCCCGGAAGACGCCACGGTGCTCCGCGTGACAACCGCCCAACAGGGCTCTATCGAACTCGATTACAAGCCGCGACCGCGCCTGAAAGTATTAAAGGAGATCTTCAAGATTCAGAATTACCTGATCAAAGGCGTCAAAACCGCCGGCGTGCGCCTGGCCACCAAAGAAGTTAAATCGGCCCGCGTTATATCGGCCCAGGGAAACGGGGATGACGATAATAACGGTAATTGATTTTAACATGCTCAAGAAAATAGAAGAATTTAGAAGAAAGTTTGGAGGGTATCTTAAAAATATTTTTTAAGAAAAAGGATACGGTAAATTTTTGTTTTTTTTATAACCTCATGATTTGTTTTTTATTTCTGAGATATCCTGTAATAAAACCAGTTCATTTTTACCTAAAACACCGGACCCAATGATCGGGTCTGAATTCCTTAAACTCGGGGACCGCTTCCCTGCAAATCGGCTTTGCTTCCGGGCAACGCGGATGAAAATGGCAGCCCTTAGGAGGGGAGATCGGGCTGGGTACGTCTCCGGAAATGCTGTGCCGGTCTCTTTTCTTCTCAGGGTTGGGAATGGGAACGGCGCTCAAGAGCGCCCGGGTATAGGGATGAGTCGGATTGATATATAGCTCGCTCTTCGGGGCCAATTCCACCAATCGTCCCAAATACATGACCGCGATGCGGTCGCTGATATATTTAACCACGGAAAGATCGTGCGAAATGAACAGATAGGTCAGTTGAAATTCTTTCTGCAGTTCAAGCAAAAGGTTGATCACCTGGGCTTGAATGGACACATCCAGGGCGGAAACCGGTTCGTCGCATACGATCAATTCCGGATTCAACGCCAAAGCGCGGGCAATACCGATTCGTTGGCGTTGACCGCCGGAAAATTCATGCGGATAAGCTTCATAGGCGTCTTCGCGTAATCCGACCACTTTCATAAGGTCTTTGACGTTTTTGGTTTGTTCGGCATGCGTGCCGATATTATGGATTTTCAAACCCTCTCCGATAATCTGGCCGATGGTATGGCGGGCGTTCAAAGAGGAATAAGGATCTTGAAAAATAATCTGCAGATTGCGGCGCAGAGGGTTCAGTTCTTTCCGGGAAAGGCTGAGCAAGTCTTTATCCCGATAATGCACTTCCCCTTCGGTCGGGTTTTCCAGGCGGATAATCATCCGTCCCAGGGTCGATTTTCCGCAACCCGATTCCCCGACCAAACCCAGGGTTTCCCCTTTATAAATTTCAAGATCAATGCGGTCCAGGGCGTGGACGACGGCTTTTTGTCCAAAGCCGCCCACGGTGGTCGTATAATCCTTTTTCAAATTCCTGGTAACGATCAGTTTTTCTTTTTGATTATTTTGTGTTTCCATATTTTACCCGAAAAGCCAGCAACGAACTTCATGGCCTTGATTAATGACTTTCAGCTCCGGTTCTTCTTGCAAACAACGGTCAAAAGCGAATTTACAACGGTCGTTGAATTTACATCCCTTGGGCAGGCTGAAAAGACTGGGAACCATGCCCGGAATCGCCTCCAGTTTGGTGCTCTTATCGTCGGCCCGGATCCCCGGAATCGATCCCATCAGTCCTTGCGTATAAGGGTGCCGGGGATCGCCATAGAGACTATGCGCATCCGCTTTTTCAACCACCCGGCCCGCGTACATGACAATGACGTCATGGGATGTTTCCGCGACGACGCCTAAGTTATGGGTGATCAGCAAAATGGCCGTTCCGGTGGTCTCGCTCAATTGCTCCATGAGCTCCAGAATCTGGGCTTGAATGGTCACATCCAAGGCCGTGGTGGGCTCGTCGGCAATGATCATTTTGGGGCTGCAGGCCAAAGCCATGGCGATCATCACTCTTTGACGCATGCCGCCGCTCATTTGGTGCGGAT
>RPPU01000978.1 GCA_003819975.1 Desulfobacteraceae bacterium | reverse complement strand
TGGGCGGCCGGATCAACATGATCATGCAAGCGGCTTTTTTCCATATTGCCAAGGTCATGCCGGTCCAAGACGTTTTTGACAACATGAAAGGCGCCATTAAGAAATCCTACGGCAAAAAAGGCGACAAGGTCGTCAAGCAGAACATGGATGCCGTGGATCAGGCCGTGGGGCAGTTGAAAAAGATCGAGATCCCGGCTGCCTGGGCCAATGCCGGTCAGGAGACTTACCAAGATACGGACGAGCCGGAATTCGTCAAAGATGTGATGCGGCCGATGTTGGCCCAGCAGGGCGACAAACTACCGGTCAGCGCCTTTAGCCCGGACGGGGTTTTCCCGACGGCCACCACCAAATATGAAAAACGCGGCATTGCCATCCAGGTGCCGGAATGGATCGCGGAAAATTGTATCCAGTGCAACCAGTGCGCTTTTGTGTGTCCGCATGCCGTGGTCCGGCCGGTCTTGGCCAAAGAAGAAGATCTGGCAAACGCTCCCAAAACGTTCGTCACCGTGGCCGCCACGGGCAAAGAGCTGCAGGGCTTGCGCTTCCGCATTCAGGTCAGCCCCCTGGATTGCACCGGTTGCGGCAATTGCGCCGACATCTGCCCCTCCAAGAAAAAAGCGTTGGTCATGCAGCCGCTGCTTTCCCAGAAAGCAGACCAGATTCCGAATCACCGGTTCTCCACTACTTTACCGGTCATCGATAACCTCGTATCGACTTCCTCGGTCAAGGGCAGCCAGTTCCGGCAACCGCTTTTCGAATTTTCCGGCGCCTGCCCGGGTTGCGGAGAAACTCCGTATATCAAGGTCATCACCCAGCTTTTCGGCGACCGTATGATCGTGTCCAATGCCACGGGTTGTTCATCCATTTACGGCGGTTCAGCTCCCAGTTGCCCTTACACGGTCAATGAAAACGGCCAGGGGCCGGCTTGGGCCAATTCCCTTTTTGAAGATAATGCCGAGTACGGTTTCGGCATGCAATTGGGCGTGAGTCAACGCCGTGAAAAATTGGCCGACCTCATGCGGGAAGCAATCAAGAGCGAGATCACTCCCGAGCTTAAAGAAGCGTTGACTCAATGGCTGGATCATTACACGGACGGTGAAAAATCCAATGAATACAGCAGCAAGATCGAGCAATTGATCGGCGCGGAATTGATGCACGCCGAACAACCCGTGAACCCCTTGCTGCATGAAATTTTGGACCGCAGCGATTATCTGGTAAAAAAATCGGTTTGGAGGTGATGCAATAATTTTGACATCTATCATACCATGGTAGAGATGGTATGAGGAAATGACGTTTTCTGGGACTAAATTCCGGGTATCTGATAACGGTTTTTCAATGGTAAAAATTAAAGGCATTGAATTTTTTCTTTGCCCGGAAATATGTACCTTCAGACCATTACGGAGTTGTACTACATTTGGGAGTTTGTTAGTATCAACAGGATGAATTGATCTGTTACATAATTTTTTTACAAGTATTCGAATCTCATCCTCGCTGAGACGG
>RPPU01000977.1 GCA_003819975.1 Desulfobacteraceae bacterium | reverse complement strand
TTTTAGGTCTATCCGGTACGGGCAAAACCACCCTGTCGGCTGACCCTGGCCGCGCCCTCCTGGGCGACGACGAACACGGCTGGAGCGATAACGGCGTTGCTAATTTCGAGTATGGATGTTATGCCAAACTCATCAACCTGAACCCGGCTAAAGAACCCGATATCTACAAAGCCATTTCCCATGAAGCCCCATACCCGGATCACGGCGCTATTGTCGAAAACGCCATGATGTATCCCCAGGGACATTTTGATTTTTATGACAACCGCTTGACCGAGAATTCCCGCGGTTCGTTTCCCTTATCGTTTTTATCCAACATCAAGGAATCCTCGAAAGGCGGTCACCCGAAGTCGATTCTCTTTTTGACCGCGGATGCCAACGGGGTTTTGCCCCCCGTGGCCAAACTCACCGAAAGCCAGGCCATGTTGTGGTTCTTGATGGGCTATACCAGTAAACTGGCCGGGACTGAACGCGGCATTGTCGACCCGGTATCTACTTTTTCCCGCTTCTTCGGCGCCCCCTTTATGCCCCGCAACCCGGATGTTTATGCCTCCTTCTTAGGAGAGAAACTTAAAAAATACCAATCCCAGGTGTTTCTTATCAACACCGGTTGGAGCGGAGGACCTTTTGGCGTAGGCAGCCGCATGGATATCAATGTGACCCGCAAAATCGTCCAGGCCGTGGTTGAAACCCAATTAAGCGGACTGGATTTCGAGGAAGATAAATTATTCCATATCCTGGTGCCTAAATCTTTCCCCGGCATCGACAGCCAGATTCTGCATCCGCGGGAAACCTGGCAAGATAAAGATGCCTTTGATAAGCGCGCCCAACAACTGGCAAAGGAATTCAGCAGCCAATTCGATAAAAGCTACGGCAAGAAAAATCTTTCCGCTGATATTATAAACAGTTGCCCGGGTAAATAAAGAGATAATGAAAACCAGGGGGCTTTTTTGAAAAATCGCCCCCTGGAACCCCTAAAAAACTTTTGGTTAATTTATATTTTTTTAAGCGGGTAGGGGTGAGCCTTGCGTTCATCCCAGGTTCCTCTGTGCCCGCCCTTGTAAGTGTTGATTATGGATAAACAACAACTATACGAAGACCAATTAATGCAAGAGATCATCGACCTGGCCTTAAAAGAAGACCATGCCCACGATGACATCACCACCAATTCCTTGCTGGAATATGACAACAAAGTCCTTGCCGACGTGATCGCTAAAGAGAGCGGTTTCATCTCCGGCGTCCGGCCCTTTATCGCCACCTTTAAAACCGTGGACGCCGACGTTTCCGTCCGGGTACTGAAAGGCGACGGCTGTGAAGTTCAAAAAGGAGACGTCGCCCTGGAAATCGAAGGCATGGAGAGTTCCATCTTAAAAGCCGAACGCACCGCTTTGAACTTTCTCCAGCGCCTGAGCGGCATCGCTACCCTGACCCGGGCTTTCGTCGCTAAACTCAAACCCTATCATACCACCTTGCTGGACACCCGGAAAACCACCCCGGGCATGCGCT
>RPPU01000976.1 GCA_003819975.1 Desulfobacteraceae bacterium | reverse complement strand
GTATTTTTCCAGCCATTGGATGACGTGTTCGCGGATCATATGGATAGCGCCGCCGGCTTCCAGCCAGGATTTTATTATAAAGCTGGTGCGTTCTTCTTCCAGGGGGAATTTATCCATCCAGCATTTGACGGAGTTTTCCACGGTTTCGATGGCGCCGCCGGCATCGAGCCAGGATTTAAGCACAAAATGGGTTTCCATTTCTACCGGGTATTTTTCCAGCCATCGTTTTACATAGGGTTCGACGACATCCAAAGAGCCGCCGGCATCCAGCCATCCCTTGATTACGAAACTGACTTCCATTTCCAGGGGATAGCGTTTCAACCATTTGATGAGGTATTCTTCTACGGTTTCCCTGCTCCCCCCCGCGTTGAGCCAGGCCACAATCAAGAAATCGGTTTCCACCTCTTCGGGGAATTTTTTTAGCCAGCGGATCATATGGGGTTGGATGGCGTTTTTGTCTCCGCCGGCATCGAACCAGGCAGAAATAACGAAACTAACTTCTTTTTCTTCCGGGAACTTATTGAGCCATGTTTGCAAGTATTCTTCCACGGCCTCTTTTTTACCGGAGGCATCTAACCAGGATTTAATGACGAAACTGACTTCTTTTTCTTCCGGGTATTTTTTAAGCCATCCTCTCAGGTAGTCATCCACAACTTCTTTATCGCCGCCGGCGTCGAGCCAGGAGACGATTAAGAATTGGGTTTCCTTTTCCTCCGGGAATTTTTTCAGCCAGTTGGTGATATAGGGGTAGACATCCTGTTTATCGCCGCCGGCATCGAGCCAGGCCACAATCATGAACTGGGTATCTTTTTCCTGGGGGAATTTTTTTAGCCAGCGTTTTAAATATACTTCCACCAAATCCCTGGCGCCGCCGGCGCTTAGCCAGGCTTTAATGACAAAGCTGACTTCCATTCGTTCGGGGAATTGCTGCAGCCATATTTTTATATATTTTTCTACGACATTTTTGTTTCCCCCGGCTTTTAGCCAGCCGACGATTAAAAAGTCAGCCTCAACGCGGTCCGGGAATTTGTCGAGCCATCTAACCAGGTATGCTTCTACATCTTCTTTGCAGCCGCCGGCATCGAGCCAGGCTTTTAATACGAAATGTGCTTCGATTTCCTCCGGGTACTGTTGTAGCCATTGTTTAATATAGGCTTCGACGGATTGGCTATCGCCGCCGGCGTCCAACCAGGCTTTAATGACAAAGTGGGTTTCCACTTTCAAGGGATATTTTTGCAGCCAATGATTGAGGTGGGTTTTAACGATTTCTTTTTTACCGCCGGCATCCAGCCAGGAGGTGATGACAAAACTGACTTCCATTTCCTCGGGGAAGCGTTTCAACCACCCCTTCATATATTCTTCTACTATTTCTTTTTCGCCGCCGGCATTCAGCCAGGAAACGATGACAAATTCGCTTTCTTTTTCTCCAGGGTATTTTTGCAGCCATCGTTCCAGGTATTCGGCCACGACTTCTTTTTCGCCGCCGGCATCCAGCCAGGAAACGATG
>RPPU01000975.1 GCA_003819975.1 Desulfobacteraceae bacterium | reverse complement strand
TCCGGATGAAATTTAATTTTGCCGCTCTCGACCGCTTTAATCGCTTCTTTGGCCAGGGGCTTGACGCTCACGAACCACTGATCGGAAAGATAAGGCTCAATTATATCGCCGCTGCGGTCGGAGTGTCCCACTTCGTGCTCGTGCGGCTCGACTTTTTCGAGCAGTCCCAGAGCCTTTAATTCTTCGACGATAACTTTTCGAGCCTTGAATCTGTCGAGGCCGGCGTATTTTCCGCCGTTTTCGTTTATTTTACCGTCAGGCGTCAATATATTTATCATTTCAAGTTTGTTTCGCTGTCCTATTTCGTAGTCGTTCGGGTCGTGGGCGGGCGTTACCTTTAAAAATCCTGTGCCTTCGCCTAACTTGACGTAATCGTCAGCGATAATCGGAATCTGCCTTTCAGTGAGCGGCAGATGAACTTTTTTGCCGACGAATTGCTTTGCCCGTTTATCCTTCGGATTTACCGCAACGGCCGTATCGCCGAGCATCGTTTCCGGCCGGGTTGTCGCAACCGTTACGAAGCCGGTTCCATCGACAAGCGGATAATGTATATACCAGAAATTGCCCTGAATTGTTTTATGAACGACTTCATCATCTGAAACGGCCGTTTGCAGAGTCGCGTCCCAGTTGACAAGTCTTTTGCCCCGGTAAATTAATCCTTTTTTAAATAGATTTACGAAAGTATGCCGAACCGCTTTTGCGCACATATCGTCAAGTGTAAAACGCGTTCTTTCCCAGTCGCAGCTTGCGCCGATTCTTTTCAGTTGTTCGAGTATCCTGTTGCCGTACTGTTTTTTCCAGTCCCAAATCATTTCGACTAATTTTTCGCGTCCGATGTCGTGACGTGTCTGGCCGGTTTGGGCCTTGAGATTTTTTTCAACGACCGATTGTGTCGCGATACCGGCGTGGTCAGTGCCGGGCAGCCAGAGCGTATTGAAGCCCTGCATACGTTTGAAGCGGACAAGGACATCCTGAAGAGTATTGTCGATTGCGTGACCCAAGTGCAGAGCGCCTGTAACATTCGGCGGGGGAATTACGATTGTATAAGCGGGCCCCTTCCTGCCGCCTTTGGCCGGGGGTTCCGTATGAAAGTAATTGCCTTTGAGCCAGATTTCATCGGCAAGGCGTTCGATTTGATTCGGTTCATAAACTTTTTATAATTCTTCTGTCATAACTATTGTCCAATTATAAGTTTAACCTATGCAGCATAAAGGTTTAAAACAGAAATTCTAACAAAAAAGGATTCTTTCCGCTAATTATTTTTTACAGGTTATAAAACCAACACACAAAACCTTTTGCCTGCTATGAATAGTCAGATTTGTTTTTTTTACTGTTTTTATGTCTTTTCGCGGTTAAAATTGTCCGGATATGGGAGGATTATTAACGAGAAGGAATGTATGAAAGATTTTTTAGAGAAAAGCAGGATACACATAACTATTATCGCCGCGGCGGTTATAATAGCCGGGGCAATCTGGCTGTCAAACAGGCCGAGGCCGGTCGGGCCGCAGAG
>RPPU01000974.1 GCA_003819975.1 Desulfobacteraceae bacterium | reverse complement strand
ATTCTCTTGACCAATCTCCACATCTCTACCCGGAAATTATTCAACCACCTCAAATTTTCTCTCCAGGTAAAGAACTTATTTGACCGGGAATTCCGGGTCCCCGGGGGCTACGAACACACTCAGGATTCATTACCCCAATATGGGCGCATGTTTACTTTAAAAATCGAGTATATACTATGAAAAATCTGCCGCCAGGGCAGGAAGGAGAATACAGAAATAAAGAAATAAGGAAATGTTAAAAAAAATGAGACATAGAGATATGGTGATATTCAGATATGAAGAAGTCCGGAAGTGAGGTGCCGTGAGGATTTTTAAAGTGCGATTTTTTCCCATCCCCGTGAGAGGGATAGCCTGGCCTGGAAGAAAGCAGGAACCCCTTCAGCGCGGCATGGGCATCCTGCTGCTCCTGGGGATATTTTTTCTTGCCGGGCTATTCCCGCTGTTGTACGGCGCCCCATCCCCGGAGGAAATGGAAACCCCCGTCGAAGTCCAGGTACCCTTATTCCTGAAAATTTTAACCTTTGACCGGAACTTAAAAAAGCGTGTGGGCGATGAAATAGTCCTGGGAATAGTCTACCAGGAGAAGTTTCGCACTTCTTTTAATGTCAAGGATCAGGTCGAACAGTATTTAAAGGGCATGCCGGAAAATACAATCGATGAAATCCCTTTTCGCTGGATTTGTATCCCGTTAGTCAGCCCCGCGGATTTGCAAACCATCATGAAAAAAGAGCAAGTGGATATTGTGTATATCTGTCCTCTGCGGGCGGTGGACGTGGAGGCCCTGGCGGCCGTCAGCCGCTCCCTGGGAACCACCAGCATGACCGGCGTGCCGGACTACTGCCCGCTGGGAATTACCATCACAATCAGTGCCAAAGGCGGTACACCCTTAATTAACATCAATCTCACCGCCGCCCAGGCGGAAGGGATCGATTTCGGCTCGCGGCTCCTGAAATTGGCTAAAGTCATCCACGAAAATAAAAAAAAATAGGAAGTCGAACCAGTGAGGAATCGTTTGAAAGAATTTAGCAAAATTAAACTTACACCCACCATCGGCGCCAAATTCATTGCCGTCTTTATCCCCTTTGTGGCGCTAATATCTATATTTATATATGTTTATTTCCCCCACCGGCTTGAGGCGCAAGCCCTCCGTTTTGTCGCCGATAAAGCCCAACGGATTATCGATATGACCGCGTTTAATGTCAGTTCTACCCTCGTGTTTGCGGATAAAAACGATATGGAAAACATCATCCGCAACGTGCAGCAGGCAGAAGATATCGTATACCTGGTGGTAGAAAACCGGGAAGGCAAGGTCTTCGGGGAATTTAACCTGGCGGAAGCGCAAAAAGCCTGGTATCGAGTACCCGCCGGGCGCCGGCCCATTACCGGCGACGGTTTGATATACCGGGTCTCAAACCGTGTATCCTTTAAAAAAAAGGAAATCGGCGAAGTCTTTTTAGGCTTCTCTTTGAAGAATCTCCGCGGCCAGGTGGAAAAAAGTAAAAAAACCGTT
>RPPU01000973.1 GCA_003819975.1 Desulfobacteraceae bacterium | reverse complement strand
GCGGCCGATGTGTTTGATAAAGGTGATGGTTTCCTTGGAGCCGGCCACAAACCCGCCGATCGCAGCCAGGGATTTGCTGAACGTGCCCACAATCAAGTCTACTTCTTTCTCCATATGAAAATGTTCGGCGGTACCGCGGCCGGTGGCGCCCAGAACGCCCACGCCATGGGCGTCATCGATCATCACCCGGGCGCCGTAAGCCTTGGCCAGTTCCATGATGGCGGGCATTTCGGCGATATCGCCCTCCATGCTGAAAATTCCGTCCACAATGATCAGTTGCCCCTGACCCCGGGTGCTTTCGAGAATCCGTTCCAGATCTCTGGTGTCATTATGCTTGAATTTTTTAGCCTGACCGAAAGAGAGCCGGCAGGCATCGATGATGCTGGCATGGTCGTATTTGTCTATAATAGCCAAGTCATTACGACCCAATAAGGCCGAAATCGCGCCTAAATTAGTTTGATAACCGGTGGCGAAAACCACGGCTGCCTCTTTACGGAAAAAGCGCGCCAGCTTTGTTTCCAGTTCGTCATGAATGCTCAGGTTGCCGTTCAGGAACCGGGAACCGGCGCAGCCAGAGCCGTATTTTTCAACGGCCTTAATGGCGGCTTCTTTCACGCGGGGATGATTGGTGAGGCCCAGGTAATTGTTGGAGCCGATCATGATCACTTTTTTTCCGCTCACGATTACTTCCGAATCCTGGGGCGATTCAATGCTTCGGAAAAAATAATACTGACCGCTCTCCTTCATTCCCTGAACAATCTCGTTGAGTTTTTGGCATTTTTCAAAGACATCCATAAGCTATCACCCCGTTATAACCAATTTTGTTTTTTATACCAGGCGACAGTCAGGGCGGCTCCCCGCATCAGATCAAATTGAGGATTAAACCCGAGCATGCTCCCGGCTTTACTCATATCACAAAGCCAATTTTTTTGCGCCATTTCTTTTACCCGGCCCGGGTGCAAAAGGGCCGGGTTTCCGGATATATTTGCGGAAAGATGAGAAAAAAAACCGACTAAAGAGACCAAGGATTTCGGAACCGGCAGGCAAAAGGCTTTTACATTCAAGGCTTTTTCAAAAGTGTCGCCGATTTCGGGGAGCCGATAATCATAACCGTCGGAAAGAAAAAAGATTTCCCCGCTTTTTACCGGGGTTTGAGCGGCGAGCCAGAGGGCCTGGATTACATCCGCGACATAACAGAGGCTAATTTTTTGAATCTGGTTTTTCAGTTCCGGCTTGATTTTTTTGGCGATGATTTTGAATTGCGTATAAAAATCCCGGTCACGCGGTCCATAAACGGCCGATGGCCGTAAAATGGTCAAGGGGATTTTATCGCTAAATTTGAGACAAAATTCTTCAGCCATGCGCTTGCTTTCACCATATGGCGAAACAGGCCGGCAGGGGTCTGTTTCATTTTTTTTTTCATTTGTCAAACCGGGCCCGGCTGCGGCTTGGCTGGAAAGGAGGATAAACCTTTTTAAGCCGGGATTATGTTGTAAACAAGCCCGAATCAAG
>RPPU01000972.1 GCA_003819975.1 Desulfobacteraceae bacterium | reverse complement strand
GGAAAGATCTTGGATGCAAGAAATAACGGCCGTATCGACGATCGCCTTCGGAATAATTTTAAAACAATTCAAATCGACATCAAACGGAATGAAGCGCGGTTGGGAACAAGCCGGGTCTACTTTACGGATTATTTTCTGCGAAGTGAATTACGAAAATTGATTTTAGGCATTATCGTCCAAACCCTGTTGTTGTCGTTGATCATGGCGTTAGTGATGATATTCAGCTTGAACCGGTTGATATTAAGAAAAATAATGAATTTGGACGATACTGTTCAACAATTTGCGAAAAAAGAATTCAGCGCCAGGATTGAGTCGTTCGCGGACGATGAAATCGGCCGGTTGTCTTCGAGCTTCAATGAAATGGCCGAAACCATTCAGGATTACAGCGAAAAGATGGAGGAAAAAATCAAAGACCGAACCGTCGAGTTGGAAAAAGCCAACCAATATCAGGCGGATTTTTTCGCGAACATCAGCCATGAATTCCGGACGCCGTTGGCCTTGCTGATCAGCCCGACCGAATCCATATTAAGCGGACATTATGGGGAACATATTTCCTGCCGGCATGAGATTTTTAAAGTCATGCTTTACAATCAAAAAAAATTGCTGGGTCTCATCAATAATCTTTTGGATTATGCAAGAAAAGAAGCGGATAAAATGACCGTGCAAAGGAAAAAGACGGATATAACGGAATTATTAAAGCTATATACGTCGATCGTGAAAACCTACGCGGAAACAAGGTGGATCAGCGTGGTTTTCAACGATAATTCAAGATCATTTATTGCTGAAGCGAATCACTTGATCGCCCGTGTCGACCGGGACTTGCTGGAAAAAGCCGTTTTTAATTTGGTGTCGAACGCCTTGAAATTCACGCCCAACGGCGGCAGTGTCATCATTCAACTTGACCATGAAGACGATTCTTTCAGCATTACAGTTAAAGACAACGGGATCGGTATCCCTGAAGACAAGCTTGATGTGATTTTCGAACGCTTTATCCAGGTGGACGGATCTTCTTCCCGACAATACGAGGGCACCGGCATAGGCTTGGCATTGACCAAAGGAATCGTGGAAATCATGGGCGGTGAAATAAGCGTGGCCAGCCGGTTGGGGGAAGGATCGATTTTTACCATTCAATTGCCTTTTTTTAAGCAAGGAGAAGGGGAAAACGACGAAGAAATTGAAACAGTTCAGGCGGTAAAATCCTATCTGACGGATGAATTCCGGATGGATCGGAAGGTTACAACGCCAAACCGGCATTATCCGGCCAGCGCAAAGAAGATATTAATTGTCGAAGACTCAAAAGAGATGCAGGACTATTTGATTTTTCTGTTGGAAAGTGATTACGAGATTTTGATCGCCGATAACGGGTTGGAAGGGCTTGAAAAAGCGGAAAAAATCAAGCCCGACTTAATCCTGGCGGACATTATGATGCCTGAAATGGACGGGTATGAAATGACGAAGCGATTAAAGTCGAACGAAAACCTTAACGACATACCCATTCTGATGCTCACGGCCAAGGCG
>RPPU01000971.1 GCA_003819975.1 Desulfobacteraceae bacterium | reverse complement strand
GTTTTTCTAAGTTAACCACCCTTTTAGCCATTTTAAGTGACTGTCACCTGATAAATTTGGATCTACTGAGTCTTCTAGAAAAGTTTTTGCCAGGGTTTGGGGACACTTGCGCCTGCACGCAAGTGCATGTGTTTAGGGAATAAAATTTATAGAGAAAAATCTCCAGACCTGCTAATCTCAGTCCGATTTTTGTGAAAAAAACTTATCTGGACATCTATCCCTTTATAAAATATTAATACCGTTAAATCGCCATTTTTTCAAGCCCTATTTTTGGGGGAAAATAGACCACGCTGACCCCACGCCCAACCGTCGTTCTGGCCGTCTGTTGAATATGGGCTGGCGGTCTAGTAAAATATCCCCACTTATGATAACATATCTACGATTTATGATTTACGATTTTGGATTTTAGAAATAAATGACTCCACTGAAAAAAGGTCAAATTTAACGCAAAGACGCCAGGACGCAAAGGCGCAAAGGGTTTTTAGGTGTTTTTGTTTAAGTTTTGTATAGATTTTTAGGTTAAAATCATGCTATTTTCTAGACAAAATATAGATTTTCTTTGCGTCTTAGCGACTTCGCGCCTTTGCGTTTAGTTTTTGCCGTGGAGTCATCTATATTTTTCGACAATCTTCGTCATCTGGTCGAATTTTTCTTCCATGTCTTTGACCATCTTAAACTGGGTGCGGCTGCGGTCGAGGTTGTGGTTTTCGCGGTGAATTTTGAAATAAACATCGCCCGCTAAATGGTCGGTGAGAAAGCGGATGCCGTTCTCAAAAGTGATGAGCTTGGCGGCAAAGGGCAGGTAATCTATCTCTGTCGGCGTTAAAACATCGCGCACGGCGTCCAAAAACCCGTGCGTCAGGTGGTCAAAAATCTCCAGCCCGATGCCTGCTTTGGAGAGGTCTTGTTCATCCTCGGCGGCGGTGGCGGCTCCGGTGCGCACCGAGTCGCCAAAGTCATACAAAGATAGTCCCGGCATCACCGTATCGAGGTCTATCACGCAAATCCCCGCGCCGGTTTTGTCGTCAATCATCACGTTGTTGAATTTGGTGTCATTATGCGTGACTCGTTCAGGGAGTTTACCCTGGGCCAGTAAATCAACCAGCACGGGGGCTTCGGCGGCCCGCTGTTGGGCAAACTCAATCTCTGCTTTAACCGCCCCGGCGCGATTTTTAACATCGTTTTCAACCGCTTCAACAAAAGCGGTAAACCGTTTGCCGGTATGGTGAAAATTGGGGATAGTTTCATAAAGCTGTCCCGCCGGAAAATCGCCGAGCAGCTTTTGAAACTTACCGAAGGCGGCGGCCGCGTTATAAATATGCTGTAGATTCTCGACCACCTGGTAGGTTAAGGCGTCCTCGATAAAGATATAGGCTCGCCAATAATTGCCGTCGGGGGTTTTGTAAAAAGTTTTTCCTTCAACGGTGGGGATAAGATTTAAAGTTTCCCGGTCCGGGTTGCCCCCGGCGGCAATTATCTTCTGTCGCAGGTGGGTGGTGACCCGCTCGATGTTTTGCATC
>RPPU01000970.1 GCA_003819975.1 Desulfobacteraceae bacterium | reverse complement strand
TAACTTATGAAAACGCAGGATATATGCAAGCATTGGGAATTCTAAAACAACTTGGTGCATTCAGCGGTGGTATCGATTGCGGCAGCATCGCTTTCCATAACCCCCGAGATTTTCGCAACTCTCAACGAAATGCGGTGAGGAAAAAACTATCCAGAATTCTCCGGCGCATTCAATGTACCATCAAAGCAGGAACACCCATCCCTCCTTTACAAGCACTGAGACGCTCTATAATCCGAGGCTTCGGCATAAAACCATTCATTAAAAAAAGCGAAAACCATATTGGTGTAAGGAAAATATGGATTAATCACGGCTGGCTATAAGTAGCTGAACTCGCGCATACCCGCAAAAACCGGGGAAATTGCCCCATGGGGGAGACAGTCTTTTCACACATTTTTTTCATGGGAATAAATGTCCCATTTTCTCCCTTTTCACGGCAAGGTACCCAGCGTCATACGGATTGGCGGGAATGACCAACGGGATGCGATCCACGACCATGACACCCTCACCGCGCAATTTTTCAATCTTATCGGGATTATTGGTCAAAAGCGCGATCGAGCGGATTGAAAGCAGGGAAAGCATACGAGCGGCTACTTTATAGTCCCGCGCTTCGTCGGGAAAGCCAAGATAGAGATTGGCCTCCACTGTATCCAAACCAAGTTCCTGGAGCTGGTACGCCTTTATTTTATTAAGCAAGCCGATTCCGCGCCCTTCCTGCTTCAGATAGAGCACGGCGCCGAAATCCCGCTCCCCGATGTAGCGCAAAGAAGCTTCAAGCTGATCGCGACAATCGCAGCGCAAGCTTCCGAGCACATCGCCGGTATGGCATTCGGAATGAACGCGCACGGGAACGGAGTCTTTTCCTTCGACATTCCCGGGGACAAGGGCGGTATGTTCTTTGTTGTCGCGCGCGTCATAAAATCCGTAAAGCTCGAAATCACCGAAACGAGTCGGCAATTTGGCGTGCGCGACCATTTGCACGCAGATGTCGGCGTCGAGACAGTAGGAGCCCTTCCCCTGGCAATAGTGGTTTTCAATTTGAAAATCGGGGGTACCGGTCATTTTCAACGCTAATTCTTCGCGCGTAACGCTTTTGGGGCAGTTCTCGGTAAGCTTTGCTTCGCTCAAAATATCCATAGGGCGTCCTTTCAGTCCGGAAGACAAAATACTGCAAAACTCGGGTTATGGTAGCTTTTAAAAACCCGATTGCTTTCCGCGGACAACTGTCCTACAATCAGGGGATGATTGTCACATTGCTCGTTTTCCTGCTTGGAATCGTGCTCCTCTGGCTCAGTTCCGAACTTCTCACCCGCAAGATCGACCCAATAGCCAGATACTTCAAGGTCAATGAACTGATCGTCACCGTTCTCGGCGTCAGCGTCTTTTCGTCGTTGCCCGAATTGACACTTTCCGCTTTCGCTATCGCCAAGGGCAACAGCGAGCTTTCCCTGGGAAACGTCATTGGATCCAACTTCGTCACCCTTACCTTTGTCACTGCCGTATGCGCGCTTATCCGTCCCATCG
>RPPU01000969.1 GCA_003819975.1 Desulfobacteraceae bacterium | reverse complement strand
CTCCGACCAGATCGGACGTGGTAAATTCCTCGTCTCCGTGAAGCATGACCACGGGCCTGTTGATTTTACTCGCGAGATGCATGGCCAGAGTCGTCTTTCCCGTCCCGGAGACCCCCCTGAAATGCACCGGAAAGCCGGCCTTCACATAGGTCAGCGCCCTCTGAGTAATGTCCCTGACATATCCTGTTTCAACAAAATCCGGCAAAGGACTCGGTTCCAAGACCGTAGTCATTTCATCGATCATTTTTATCGCCTCCTCTTTTTGTTGAAGACATCGCTTTGTCTTTAATCATTTTGGCCCCGCAATCGGGGCAAAACACGTATTCATCGGCGTACATATACCGCCAGCTCTTTCCACAGTCGGGACACGCGATCAGGAGAGATTGACCGCAGTGGGGACAACACTTGAGTTGGCCCCACGTGGCCGCTCCGCATTTCGGACATTTGAAGGACCGGCTCATTTTTACACCTCTTTTTTACTGTTGGATGGCAGAACCCCCTTGCCTCCGCATTTTAGGCAAGGAAGACCGTTCTCCATATCCGTACCCGTTCCTTGGCATTGAAGACATTCTTCCGAAGAGCCGTCAACCGTCACCAGGCCTTTGCCGAGGCAAACCGTGCAGGTAATCCGGGTATGAGGATAAGCGCCCGTAGCTTGGCAAAAAGCGCAAGGAATCACCGGCTTTAAAACTTCAACCACACCCGCACCGCCGCAGATTCGGCAGGCGGAGATCTCCGGCGACAAACCAAACAGGGCCTCCCCCAGGCCCTTGCAAAAAGCGCATTGAACGGTGATCTTGCTCACTTCAAATCTCGTCCGCGGGTCGTCCCGGCCTTTCCCGATTATTTTTTCTTGCCTTGGCCTTTTTTCATTCTTTTTCCGACGGCCGGTTTCCTGACGGATTCTTCGACCGTTTTCGTTTTCTCTCCGGCCGCCATTTTGACCGGCTCCGCGCCTCTTTTCTTGGTGATCGCCGCGGCCAGCGCCTGCCAATGGGCCGCCATCTGTTCTCGTTCATCATGACACGCGCCCAACAACTCCTGAGTTCCGTCGACGATCCCCCCGACATATTTCGCCAGATCTTTCTTTTGCCCGGCGCTCATCTCCGCGTGAGCGTCGGAAAATTCCCGGAGCTTGTTTTTCACATAAATCGCGATATCCCGGGTGTTTTTCCCAAGTCTTGTTTGAAGCGCAACCGCCATCTCTTGATGTTCTTTCTGAAAGCCTTTCATCAGGCCGCCTACGTTTTTCGTCAAGTCGGCCATAAAACCGGCCAGGGCTTCGGCCTGCTCGGCGGAATCTTTCTTCTGTTTGGCGGACATTTCCCGGTGCTCGACGTTAAAGCCTTTGAGCGTGGCCCCGATGTTTTTTGTCAGATTGGCCGTAAAGCCCTCCAAGTCCTTGGTCTGCTCGGCGGCCATCTCCCGGCGCCCGGTGCTAAAGCCTTTGAGCATGGCCTGCGTATTCTTGGCGAGTGTTTGCGTCTCTTTGACGATCATTCCGATGGCCTTGATTCTGGCATT
>RPPU01000968.1 GCA_003819975.1 Desulfobacteraceae bacterium | reverse complement strand
TACGTCACAATTGCGCCTTGATCAAACATCGCGAAGCCCTTCCTCTCCAACGCTGAATGTCCGGTGATCGCAGTGTGTCGGGCGTGTTCGGCCCGCTCAGGAGGTGATCCGGTTTTCAGTCGATTTGAAAAAGCATTTCTAATGCCAATCCGGCAAAAGATCAAGGGCTAAGCTTTTAAAAGAGTCTTTTGAAATATAAACATATGAATTATTTAATATATATTAAAAACGGGAACAGTGGCCAACGGTCTGTGCGTTTGGATGTGAATCCGTATTTGAGAATCGGATTTCACAATCAATGAAACTTTAATTGCCACAACCGCAAACAGGTTCTCGTCAAAAAAATAGAAAACTCCTCAGCCGCTCCAACCACAGGCGCAGGCGCAAAACAGTTGGGTGCCCCTCCGCCTTCGGGGCGGCGGCTGAGGAAATCTGCATGAAACGGTCCCGCAGGGGGACATAAGAGAGGAACATATACAAACGCAGTTCACTATCGCCCTGGCGATACTGTTCGATGATCTGTTCGTTTCGATCCATTGGTAAGGCCCTCCTATAAGTATACGAACGTTCGTGCTTAAAAATGTCAAAACGTGATGCGATTTTCGGTTCATAGAGCACTCAGTTTGCGTGATCGGGTTTCGAAGCCGTTTGGTAATCGGTCAGCAGCTTTACCAACGCCTGCTCCTGGCGGGTTTGAATGTCGGGGCGGGCCAGCAGTTTGTGATAAAGATGAAATCCAAGTAACAGCGAATAGAATTCGAAGGCAAACTGATCGCAGTCGATATCGGCCCGGAAATCGCCGCTCTTGATGGCCGACAAGGCGATGCGGCGCAGACAATCCAACCATTGCTCCTGCTGATGCAGGAGAAAATCGCGGACTTTACCCGGCCGGTCTTTGAAATCGGAACTGGCCGTGACAAAGATGCATCCGCC
Source organism: Desulfobacteraceae bacterium (assembly GCA_003819975.1). The sequence goes on along the minus strand of RPPU01000968.1, from coordinate 595 downwards.
GGTCAGGTCCGCATTCCATTTGACCCAGTGTTCGGTCAAGGACTTGATGCGCGGAATTCCGGCTGGGGTACGCAGGGCCGGAATGATGACACCCTGCGAAAAGAGCTCTCCGGCAAAGGCTAGAATTTCAACCTGCAGGTTCTCCTTGGATTGGAAATGCGCGAAAAGACCACTTTTCGACATCGCTGCGGCTTTGGCCAGGCTGCCGATGGACACATTTTCGAGTCCCACAAGGCTGGCCATCTCCAACCCCAGTGTGAGAATAGCGTTTTTCGTTTCTTCACCTTTGCTCATGGGCTAAAATAAGAACGAACGTTCGTTTTTGTCAAGGGCTTTTTTACGGTGTACAAAGTCAATCGCCAGTCTGAAAACGGGCGTCCGATTGTTTCGGTTTATAGAGTGCATCTTATTATTGTGCGAATGGAAGATGTTGCGTAAATTCACATGCGGCGAAGTCGATTCGGAATGGTAAACAACCGTATCTTGAGGAGAGCCTATGGCATCAAACGCTGCACCACTTGAAAAATTCGATCTGTGCATCATCGGCGCGGGTCCGGGCGGTTTTGCCGGTGCCATGCGGGCCGTGGATGCCGGC
>RPPU01000967.1 GCA_003819975.1 Desulfobacteraceae bacterium | reverse complement strand
TGACCGTCACCGACCCCAACAAACAGACCGTAACTTTCAGCTATGACGATTATTTTCATCAATATAAACGGATTGAAAAAAACGCTCTGGGCCATACCGCGGAATATCAATACGATCCGCTCATGCGCGTCGTCACCGCGATCGACCCCAATAATTTGAAATCCGAAACCGCGTACGACCAACTGGGCCGGGTGACCGGCCGGAAGGTCAAAGGCGAATCGACGGCAAGCTACTCTTATGCTTTCCCTACTTTGGACGATAAAGACGACCTCAAAACGCCTCTTTGCGTGACCGAAAAAATCGAGTCGAGCGCCGGCGTCATCCAGACCACCTCCTACAGCGACGGCCTGGGCCGGGTGGTGCAATCGAAAAAGAGTGTCGCGGCCGAGGACGGCACTGCCGCCTGGCAGACCGTAAATTCAACCTATGCACCCGGTCATATCGATAACGATTATAAAACCACTGTTACCCAATACCTGCCTTTTGCCTCTTTGAGCGACTCCTTTAGCAAAGGCACAGCGGGCACCGCGGCTGTGGTCGCCACTTCCTGGCTGAGTAAAACCGGCCCGATTTCGGAAATCAAAAACATAGACGGCAAAACCGCAAAAACCGTCGCAACCCCTTGGGACAAACAGGTTACGGACGCCAATGGGAATGTGAGCACGGAAGAGTTTGACGGCCTGGGCCGGCGCATTAAACTGACCGAACCCTACCCCATAGTTGGCGATAAAACTCCGCCCATCACGGCCTATGAATACCAAACCGGCACCACCTGGCTCAAGAAAATCACGAGTCCCGCCGGCTATGAGACGACTTTTGAGTACGATGCCCTGGGACGCAAAAAAAGCATGAACGATCCGGATCGCGGGAAAACGGGTTACGAGTACGATTCCTGCGGCAATGTCAAAATTATCGGCTTTCCCAACAGCGGACAAATCCTCATGGATTATGACGTGCTCAACCGCGTCAAGCAAAAGACCTACAAAAACGGCAATACCTATCAAAGCATCTATACTTATGGTTATGATACGGCTCCAAACGGCAATGGGCGTCTGGCATATGTCGTTGGCCGATTTGGCGAGGCGGTTACTACGGAATTTTACTTTGATAAATACACTTATGATGCCTTTGGCAGACCCAAAACTCACAAGCGTCAAATTAATGAAATATGGGCCGAGATGAGCTATGATTATGACATCAGCGGTCTTTTGAAAAGCCAAACGTTGACCTCCAAGGACGCGCTTGGCGACATCAAGGAGCAATCGCAATTTAAATATGACAATGCCGGGCGGCCCTTGGAAATGTCCTACACCTATGACAACGGCGCAACCCTCAAATATCTGGCCAAAAACAACCGTTACGACATTAACGGCAAGCTCAAGTCCTATGAAATCGTCATCCCAAAGGGATCGAGCACCGAATCTTTCTACCGGGCCTATGCCTACGACAAGGCCCTCAGGCTCGAAACGCTTAAGACCATGAAAGGTACGGCTACTATGTTGGATTTGACCTATGGCTACGATAACGTAG
>RPPU01000966.1 GCA_003819975.1 Desulfobacteraceae bacterium | reverse complement strand
GGAATTCATGTTTTTTGATCTTATGCTTTTCAAGATCAAAAAACATTACCGCAGCGTTCACAAATCCGGGCTTTCAACTGCTTATGCCCGCATTGGGGGCATAGGGCGAAATCCTGCAAGGGCCGGATCTCAAACCCGACCCTCTGCTTGTCCGCCGCCTCCGCTTCCAAAACCCCGTTCTCCTGAATCTGAATTTTAGCGCCGGCCTCTTGAAAAGCCTCGGCATATTTACGGGCTTCCTTGAGCGACAAGCCGTCTTTCAGCACCACCGGCGCTTTCTCCAGGATCGATTCGATTTGTTCATGGTTCAGGCCCCAGCTCAAAATGTGGCGTTCAAAATCGCCGCGGCCGTTGCGTAATTCCTCAAAAATGACCCGATAGCTCTTTTCCACTTCTTCAGATTCCTGCTTGTCTCAAACAGGCCTCAACCCAGGCAAGCCCTGATAAACCCGTAAAAAAGCGGCGCCGGCTTTTCCATCCTGGACTTCAATTCCGGATGGGCTTGGGTTGCTACAAAATATTTTAAATGCGGCAATTCAATGAATTCCACCAACCGGCCGTCCTTGGAAATTCCCGAAAAAACCAGGCCCTTTTCCTGCAGTATCCCATGAAAAGCCGGATTCACTTCATAGCGGTGACGGTGTCGTTCGGAAACCTCTTCGGCCTGATAAAGCCGCTGAACCACCGAGCCTTTTTTGACCAGGGCGGTGTAAGCGCCCAGCCGCATGGTGCCGCCTTTTTCCGTAATGGTTTTCTGCTCCGGCAGGATGTCGATCACGGGATGCGGGGTCGCTGCATCCATTTCCGTGGAATGGGCTCCGGTCAGACCGCAGACATTGCGGCTGTATTCGATCACCGCCATTTGCAATCCTAAACACAGTCCCAAAAAAGGAATATTGCGCTCGCGGGCATGCTGGATGACTTGGATTTTGCCTTCCGCCCCCCGCGCGCCGAAACCGCCCGGCACCACGATGCCCTGGATCTTTTCCAGAAACGAGAAGTCCTGCAGGTCCGTGGTCTCGATCCATTCCAGGTTGATCTTGCAGCTCAAGTGCGCGGAGCAGTGGTGGAACGATTCGATGATTGAAGCATAAGAGTCGCCCAGCTTGGTATATTTGCCGCACATGGCCACCGTGATCTCTCTTGTGGGGTGCTTCAGGTTCTCGATCAACCGGCGCCATTTGCGCAAATCGGGCGGGCTGTAAATGTTGAGTTTTTTGTGAATGATCTCCGGCAGGCCTTCGGTTTCGAAAATCAGGGGAATTTCATAAACATCGTCGACATCTAGGCCCGTGATCACGGCTTCCGAATCCACATCGCAAAAACTCGAAATCTTGGACTTGATTTCGCGGGTCAACAATTCGGCGCATCGGCCGATGATCACATCGGGAAAAATGCCGCGCTGCCGGAGTAGGTTGACGCTTTGTTGGGTGGGCTTGGATTTCTGCTCGTTCACCCCCGAAGGAATGGGCACATAGGTCAAATGAATGTAGAGGATATTGTTGCGGCCCACATCTTCTTTCATCTGGCGCATGGC
>RPPU01000965.1 GCA_003819975.1 Desulfobacteraceae bacterium | reverse complement strand
TGAACCGCGTACGCCGCACTGACCCGGGCAACCCGGAAATTTGCAATATCTTTACCATGCAGCGCGTTTTTTCCAATACCGAGGAGATCGCCTCGGTGGATAAGAATTGCCGCTCCGCCGGGATCGGTTGCATCGATTGCAAAAAAATGCTCCATAAAAACATGATAGCCGAAATCGGCCCCTTGCAGGACAAAGCTAAAGAACTGCTGGCCAAACCGGAGCAGGTGATCGCGGTTCTGAAACAGGGCCGAGAACGCGCCCAAGCCATTGTCAAGGAAGTAATGGATGACGTGCGGACTAAACTGGGCATCAAGTCGGGTTGGTAAATGTTTTTTGATCCTGAAAAGCGTAGGATCAAAAAACATCAATTCAGGAAATCATTTAGATCGTTTTCATTTAGGAGAGATCCATGCAAAACGAAGAATTCCGAAAATACGCCCATCAACTGGCCGACTGGATGGCCGATTACTATCAAGAGATCCGGGAGTTCCCGGTCATGTCCCGGGCCAAGCCTAAAGACATTTTCAACCAATTGCCTGAAAATCCACCCGATCAAAAAAAATCTTTTGCAGAGACCTTTCAAGACTTTCAAAAAATCATTCTGCCCGGCATCACCCATTGGCAGCATCCCCGGTTTTTTGCCTACTTCCCGGCCAATGTCGGTTACCCCGCCATTTTGGCGGAAATGCTCACGGCGGCGCTGGGTGTTCAGGGCATGCTCTGGCAAACCTCACCGGCCGCCGCGGAATTGGAAGACCGGATCATGCTTTGGTTGCGTGAAATGATCGGCTTGCCCGCGGATTTTACCGGCGTGATCCAGGACTCCGCTTCCAGCGCTACCCTGTGTTCTATCCTGACCGCCCGCGAACAAAAAACCGGATACCAATCCAATGGCGTTGGTTTGTATGAACGGTCGCCTTTCACGGTTTATTGTTCGACCGAAACCCATTCCTCGACCGAAAAAGCAGTCAAAATAATCGGCCTGGGCAATCACTATCTGCGTAAGATACCGGTCGATCGCGATTTTGCCATGAACCCCGACGAACTCCGCAAAGCAATAGAAACAGACCAACGCCAAGGGCTCGCGCCTTTGTGCGTCGTGGCCACCCTTGGCACGACCGGCTCGACCGCCCTCGACCCTCTGGAAGCCATCGGCCGGATTTGCCAAGAACACGATCTCTGGTTGCACGTCGATGCCGCTTATGCCGGAACCGCCCTGCTTTTGCCTGAAATGCGCTTTATGCTGCAAGGAATTGAAGCGGTCAACAGCTTCGTGTTCAACCCGCATAAATGGATGTTTACCGGCCTGGACTGTTCCGCCTATTTTGTCAAAGATCCGGGCGTCTTGATCCGCACGCTCGAAATCCTGCCGGAATATCTGAAGACCGACCCCGGCGATCGGGTCAACAATTACCGCGATTGGGGCCTGGGCCTCGGCCGCCGTTTCCGCGCGCTGAAACTCTGGTTGGTCATTTCCACTTACGGCGTCAGCGGCCTGCAAAACATCATCCGCGATCATATGACCTGGGCCCGGGAACTGGCC
>RPPU01000964.1 GCA_003819975.1 Desulfobacteraceae bacterium | reverse complement strand
GTCGAATTCATGGCCGTGGCCGATTTTTTTATGACTCCGACCGCCGAACTGGCCGATATCGTACTGCCGACCGCCAGTTGGCTGGAAATGGATTATGTCGGGGATTTCTGGAAGCGTCATGGTTATATTCTTCCCAGGCGCAAAGTGGTGCAGATCGGCGAATGCCGCTCCGACCATGAAATGCTCAATGATCTCGGCCCGCGCATCGGCCAGGGAGAATATTGGTGGAAGGACTTTGAACAGGGTCTGGATTATATTCTGCACCCTATGGGCCTGACCTGGAAAGAATTTAAAAAAATGGATTATATTAGGGGCGAAGTGCAATATTACAAATACAAAGAGCGAGGGTTCTCGACTCCGACTCGCAAACTTGAAATCGCTTCGACCGTACTTGAAAAAATGGGCTATGACCCCCTGCCGCAGCATCGCGAACCGCCGGAAAGTCCGGTGAGTACGCCGGAGGTTTACAAGGACTATCCTTATATCTGCATCACCGGCGTGCGTCCGCCCGGTTTCTTTCATTCGGAAAACCGGCAGATCAAATGGACCCGCGAACTGCATCGGGATCCGATTGTCGAGATCCATCCGGATGCGGCTGCCAAAGAAGGCATTCAGGACGGCGATTGGGTTGTCATTGAATCCCGCCGCGGCAAGATCCGGCAACGGGCCAAACTGGCGGCCGGACGCGATCCCCGTATTTTATCGGCGCAGCACGCCTGCTGGTTCCCGGAGATTAAAGATCCGGGCCATGGTTGGGATCTCTCCAACGCCAATATTCTGACCGAAGATAACTTGGAAGGCATGGACCCCGCCATGGGCGCTTCAAACCTCAAAACAGCCCTTTGCAAAATATACCTTGAGAAAGCACAGGGAGGTCGGTCATGAATAATAATAAACTCATTTACGAAGAATACGCCTGCTGGGGCTGTAAGGCTTGCGAGGTTGCTTGTAAGCAAGAATACAACCAGCCGCCTTTTGGGACCTACACTCCGAACAGTCAGGATTCTACCCGATATGTATCCGTCCAACCGGACGGGCCGAAAATTGTGGATGATCATCTCTATTTTATGTTTCGAGTGAACGTCTGCCTCCATTGCAGCGATCCGGCTTGCGTCAAAGCCTGCCCGGAAGGCGCCATCAGCAAAGATCTCGCCACAGGTATTGTTCTGCACGACCAAGAGAAGTGCAACGGCTGCAATGCCGTATTGGGTAAGTCCGGTGCTGAAAAGCAAGATACGTCGCCCTGTAAATTCAACTGTCCGGCCCGCAACGATATCCAGGGCTATATAAACCTGGCCGCCAAGGGAAAATACCGGGAAGCACTGGAGCTCATCAAAGAAACAAGTCCTTTCCCTTCCATCTGTGGCAGGGTTTGTCATCATCCCTGCGAATCGGACTGTAACCGCAAAGAAATCGATGAATCCGTATCCATTCAATCGATTGAACGGTTTATCGCCGATCAGGATCATCAAAGTGAAAAGGTCTATATACCTGCGGTTAAAGAAGCAAAGCATGAAAAAGTGGCTGTTATCGGTTCCGGCCCTG
>RPPU01000963.1 GCA_003819975.1 Desulfobacteraceae bacterium | reverse complement strand
TCATGTTTGAAAAGCTTACCGTAGAAGAAGAAACAGAGGTGCGGGCCGGTGTCGACGAGAGCCTGCCTTTACCGGATATCTGTGAACAAGCTTATTCTTTCCCGCCTGCCCGAAGCTGCGTAGCTGAGTAAGCGCCAGGGAAATTTTCTATCCAGTCTAGAATTGCTCTTGCTCCTTGTAATTACGGAGCTGCGCTTTGACTTTTTCCAGTTTTTCGGCCAATGAAACCGTTTTCGTAGGGTCCCCACCCATGAAATAGAGATGAGTGTGACGTCTGAAATTGTCGATAATTTCTACCAATTTTTGTAGCCCATCTTCGATGCGGTGCAAATATTTCTTTTGCGTCGGGTTAAGCGCTTTCATTTCCAAAGACTCGATGAACAGGTCCAGGTATCCCTGGATGACGGTGAGGGGTTGGTTCATTTCGTGGGTGGCGGTAACGGAAACGGCTTTGAGCGCGGTCTCCTTTTCACGTTCTATGCGTTCGTCTTGTGTATCTTTCATTTCCCGGTAGGATTTTTGCATCTCTTCGTAGGCCTGCAAGAGCTGGCGGTTGTAATCGTTGATCATGTCCATGGATTTTTTTAACTGGATGTGGGTGTGCACGCGGGCGACTACCTCCGCATCTTCAAAGGGTTTGGTAATATAATCTACCGCTCCCAATTTAAAGCCTTTAACTTTATCTTCCAATTCGACTTTGGCCGTTAAAAAAATAATGGGTACCGCGGCGGATACAGGGTCGGCCTTGATTTGCCGGCAGACGTCAAAGCCGTCGATGTCCCCCAGCATGATATCCAGTAATATCAAATCCGGTAATTGCTTTTTCACCAACTGCAGGGTTTCCTTCCCGCCGGTGGCGATGGCAAAAGAATAATCCCCGCTGTTTAGTATCTGGTGCAGCATTTGTACGTTTTGCGGGACATCGTCCACCAACAAAATCAAGGGTTTAGCGCGGTTGGTTTGTTGTTCTTTTATTTTTTTCATCGCTTAACTCCATATTTCTTTTTTATTTTTAATCGTTTATTTGTATTGATTATCGATGGTATTGGCCAGTTGGGGATAGATACGAATGGTTTTTTTTAATTCCACGATGTTTAAATCGCTGGCGCTGTCGAGCAGATGTTGGCCGTAATTGACCAGGGTCTGAACCGCGAATTTTTCGCCCAGTAGTTTCACTTCCGCGCCGAAGGCGGCCCATTGATCCAGGAACATCGAACCTTCCAACTGCCGCCACTTTTTCATTAAACGGCCGGCTAAGACGGACATAATCTCGGCAAGCGCTTCGGGTTTTAACCCGGCCAGGTCTTGTGCAAATTCTTTTGCGCCGCCGGGAAGCCCGGGTTTTTCCGGTGACGGTTCTTTTTCATGATAGGGCAGGTATTTCCGCAATGCGGCAAAGAGTTGAGCTTCATCGATGGGTTTGGGCAAGAAACCGCTGCAGCCGCATTGTTTCATTTTTTCCTGGTCTTCTTTAAAAATGGTGGCCGTCAGGGCGATTATGGGGATGTCTTGCCAGGTCTCGTCGGCGCGTAGGCGTTTAGTGGCT
>RPPU01000962.1 GCA_003819975.1 Desulfobacteraceae bacterium | reverse complement strand
GTTTGCCTTCGAGAGTCTTGTTATCCGGGTGAGTCAAGAATGCAGCATCGAGGCGACCGGCCGGATTTGCGGCCTGAGTTGGGATCAGGGCTGGAATGCACTTGAACGCGCGGTTGCAAGGGGTTTGCAAAAAAAGGTGCATAAGGTGCCCGCCCGCATTGGGGTGGACGAAAAATCCATTGCCCGCGGGCACAAATACGAGACGTTGGTTTATAACATCGACAGTGCCACGGTTGAATATGTTTGCGATGACCGAGGGCAAGAGAGCCTTGAAAGCTACTACCGCCAGTTTAGACGCGATGAGCTTGCCAAGATCAAGGTCGTAGCCATGGACATGTGGGACCCCTACATCGCGGCCACCAGGGCGCACGTTCCGGATGCAGAGCAAAAGATCGTTTTTGATCGTTTTCACATCATGCGCCACGTACTCGAAGCTGTAGATAAAGTAAGAAAGAGCGAGCATCGCGAACTTCGCGAAGCCGGCGAACAAACGCTTAAGGGCACCAAATATCTGTGGTTGTGGAGCCAAGAGAACATCCCGGTTTGGCGGCAAGAAGAATTTGCGGCACTCAAAGCCCAGGATCTTAAAGTGTGCCGGGCCTGGGCCATTAAGGAAAATCTTCGCAATCTTTGGCGATACCGCTACCCCGGCAACATGCGCCGCTATTTTAAGCGTTGGTATTTTTGGGCCAGCCACAGCCGCCTTGAACCGATTAAAAAAGCCGCCAAAACACTCACGGTCCATCTGGATAACATCGTCACCTATGCTCGGCATCGCATCACCAATGCCCTGGCCGAAGGAATCAATACCAAGATCGAGAAAATCAAACGCATGGCCTGTGGTTTTCGCAATCGCTCCCATTACCGCACGGCTATCTACTTTCATTGCGGCGGCCTGGATCTTTTTCCCCAACCGCCAAGTCAACCCACTTTAAAGTTCAAAACGGCTTGAACACTATATGTTGGGGGTACCCATTAAAATGTCTGATGCGGCTGGAACTTTGGCCACAATGGGCGGTGAGGCTACCCATATGCAGTTGCCGTAAATTACATTTTTCACAATAGCAGCATCTATTTTCATTGTGCTCCGGTGGGTCATAAACTCGATAATTTAGCCAGCTGCGAAAACGTATCATTTAATGTTGTAACGGACGTATGGGTTGCCCCCATCTTTTCCGGCCAGAATATGAAATTCAATGGCTTCGATACGAACTTCAACAGTATCATAATTTTCGGAAAAGCCAGGGAAGTTATTGGCAAGGAAAAACTGGAAGTATTCATCGCTTTTCTGAAAAAGTTTCTAGAAATATGTCAATGCCAAAAATATGAACCGGATGGCATCAGATATATCGAAAAATCAATGAAGAAAACCAAGCTTATCAAAATCGAAATCGAGCATATGACCGGTAAAAGAGGGATCCGGAATCTGCCGGTGAAGGAATGATCATTCTGGATGGGGGCAATATTGAACCATATTTGAATCTTTGATTGAGGATGAACCGTATGAGGCTTTTACCTAATAAAGGAATTATGTACTATACGTTTAT
>RPPU01000961.1 GCA_003819975.1 Desulfobacteraceae bacterium | reverse complement strand
CGCCTGGGCGGTGTCGTTTATGATTCCGAAAAAAATCCCCTGGAAGGGGTTACCGTATTGATCGAGTACTTGCAGTTTGAACGTAAACTGACCACCACCACCAATGATAAGGGTCAGTGGGCCTTTATCGGCCTGGGAAAGGGTCTCGTTAAAATTTCCATCGAAAAGGAAGGGTATGTGAAGGCCGCGAACCAGCTCGATATCAGTACGGTAAATCCAAACCCCAGGCACTTTATCACGCTGCAAAAAATATCGGAAATAAACCCTGAAGGCGAAAAAGGCGGAGAATCGGTGGATACTTTTAAAAAGGCCAGCGCCTTATTCAGCGAACGCAACTTCGAGGCCGCCCTGGCGCTGTTCGAGGATTTTCGTACCCAACAACCGAATATGTATAAAATCGGTGTCAATATCGGCAACTGCTACCTGGAACTCCAACGCTTCGATGAAGCCATCCAGGAATTTGAAAACGTTGCCCAAAAGATCATCGCGGAAAGCCCGGAAGTCAAAGGCAATACAGAATTGGCCCGCCTTTATGCCAGTGTCGGCGATACCTATATGAGAAAAAACGATCTCAAAAAAGCCGAAGAGTATTTTAAAAAGTCCATCGAAATCGACCCGAAAGATCATGCCCTGGCTTATAATGTAGCTGAAATCCTCTTTGCCGCCGGGAAAACCGACGAGGCCATCAACTACTATAAAACCGCCATCACGATTAAACCCGATTTTGCCAAATCCTATATGCAAATGGGTTATGCCTATCTTAATGCCGGGAATACCGCCGAAGCCATCAAAGCCCTGAAAAAATTCCTGGAACTCGAACCCAATTCTTCCGACGCCGATAGCATTAAGGAAGTCATCAAATCCATACAATAGGTAATACGTAGGGGCGGGTCTCCGTGCCGATGTTGTTGATTTAAGAAAAACAACTTCATATAAAAAGTTTTAGGAGGTGTCGGAACCCTTTTTCAAAAGGGTTCTGACCCCCCGGAGGGAATTTTATTTTATCGGGACTCTTTCCGAATAGCATTTGCGGCAGACCGACACATATTTATCATTGCCGCCTAACTCGATTTGCGGCCCGTCGCTTACCGGTTGGCCGTCTTTATATTTGATCAGCATGGTGGCTTTTTTCTGGCAGTGCCAGCATACCGCCTTGATCTCTTCGATCTTATCGGCAAACAGCAGCAGCGCCTCGCTGCCGGTAAACAACCGGTTGCGGAAATCGTTCTTTAAGCCGTATACGATTACCGGGATATTCAACCGGTCTACAATATGGGTCAAAATAACCACCTGTTCACGGGTCAGGAATTGCCCTTCATCGACCACTATGCAATCCGGTCGCTGTTCTTCCGCAATTTGAAACATATCGGTCCGGGAATTAATAATGATCGCATCCCGTTGGAACCCCATCCGGGAGGTTATTTTGCCTACGCCGTACCGGTCGTCGAGGGCGGGAGTAAAAAGCACAACCTTTTTATTTTGTTCTTCGTAGTTGTGCGCGATTTTTAATACCTCGGTGGATTTTCCCGCGTTCATGGTAGAATACCTG
>RPPU01000960.1 GCA_003819975.1 Desulfobacteraceae bacterium | reverse complement strand
GTCGAAATTGTCGTAAATTTCCGAGGGTTTCAGATAATGGCATCCGTAATGACTCGCCACTTTCAATCCCTTGAGATCCCGCGTGAATTGCTGCTTGATCTTTTCCGGGCCCACTTCCTCGTAAAGCACCCGCGCAAAGTGCCGCACCTTGGTGTGACCTTCATATTTCAGGCCGGCCTTGGCCAATTGCTCGTTGATTTTTTTGCGCGCTTCTTCGTCATGTTCCAGTTCATGGGCCGCTTCGGTCAGGGCCGAGGTGCAGGAACTGCACAGGGCGCAGATATCCAAGCCTTTTTGCCGGGCCAGGGCCAGGTTATAAGCCGACATCAGCAGCGCGGCATGTTTGTCCGCGGCCTTGATCGGGAACCCGCAGCACATGAAGCCCGGTATATCGTTCAGTTCCACGCCCAGTTTTTGGGCCACGTTGCGGGCGGACAGTTCGTAATTCCTGGATCGGGCCGGGATCGTGCAGCCCAGAAAAAATGCGTATTTCATAAGGTACCCCTTGGATAGTAACTACAAGTTAAAAAATTCATCTCTGTTAATCATGCTCAGAGTTCCGGGTTCACGGTTCAAAGTTCACGGTTAAAGACAATCCTATAACAGCCTTCCTTTTAATAATAACGTATTTATCGAGAAGAGGCTTGGGCGGATCTTTTTCAAAAAGAGCTGATCAAGCCGAAGTTATGTATAGCCACTATTTTAATATCGTTAACAACTGTTCAAGGTTTTAGTTCTTCAACCGTGAACGGTGAACCGTGAACCTGGAACCTCTTTTATTTTTCTATGAAAACAGCTCCTTGATCTTATCGCAAGCCGTGGGTAACGCCGGCAGATTAATCTTCTCCCGCTTTTTATTGTCGAAATCGTCGATCGGGTAGATCCGGCCTTGTTTGGTGATGATCTCAAACTGAGTTTTAACGCCGGTCGGCGCATGACCGGCCCGCAGGGCCATGTTCTTCAGGATCGTCATGATATCCGTAATGCGCACGCCCTGGGGGCAGCGTTCCTGGCATGCATAGCAACTCGAACAAAACCAGATAAAATCGCTTTCCAATACCTGTTTCTTAAGGCCGTATAAAGCCATGCGGATGACTTTCAGGGGATTAAAGCGCTCGTCGACAACAGCCACCGGGCAACTGGCCTGGCAGGTGCGGCAGGCAAAGCAGGCCGCGATCTTTTCGCTGCCGGGTTCGCGCATCAGCGCCTTCCTGAATTCCGGGTCCGCTTGGTCCAGATCGATTTCTAACATAGATAACTCCTTTAATTCACCGCCGAGGTCGCAGAGGATCGCAAAGGTTTTAATTTTAATTTTATTTTCTCTGCGTCCCTTTGCGTCCTTTGCGGTGAAATTCCTACATTCCAATCTTCTGCAAAAACGCCTTGGGCAAAGCCAAATTCAGGCCCAGGCCCAGTTCTTTCGCCGCCAGGCCGAAGGCCAGGCCGATCAACTGGGGCAAATACAGGATCGGCCGGCCGAGTTTTTCTCTTTTATATTTGGAAGCCGCGCCCTGGAACGCCTCCAGGTTCATCTGGCACATGGGGCAGAT
>RPPU01000959.1 GCA_003819975.1 Desulfobacteraceae bacterium | reverse complement strand
CTCGATCTTCCTGTCTTCAAGGATCTGGGGGGCGCAATCAGCCATTTCGTTTTTTTCCTCAACATCCTCGTGAAAAACGGGGAAACTCGGAAGAAGGCCAGACTGCTTTTCGCCGTCATTATCAGGATGATCCAGATCGAAAAAATCGAAAAAACCGGCCACGCCGGTTAGCAGGAGGAGGATTCTCCGTGCAAGAGGCGCCCTTTAGGGAAGGCCTCTTTTTTATTTGCCTATTGACAAAACAAACAAAGTGTCCTAAGGTTTAGGGTCCATTCCGAAAGGAGGAAGAAATGGCAAATCCAGACGCCGAAAGGCGCGAACACTGGCTCATGAACAGGTTCTGCGAGAAGGTGGCTGCCCTGAGGGACACGAAGTCTTGCGTAGCCAACTGGCTTGATGACTTCAGGGACAGTTTCGCGAAAATCTTCGGGGCCGACCCGACCAGACTTTGGGATATCATGGCTTTTGACGCGGGTATCTACCTCATGCTTGAAACGGTCGGTAAGATGGAGGCCGAACACCTCCTCCCGACGATTGGCAAATACGCCTATGAACAGGCCAAGCACGAATGGGACGGATCCGACGCGCGCGTCATGATTCAGCGAGAAATGACCTTCGCTATGAATACTTCGCTGCGCGGAATCCTCAACTTCTTCAGCCTGGAGATGGACGGCTTGCCGCTCGATAACGAAGGCGGCCGCGCCCACTGCTACAACGAACTGGCCAAGCTCTTCCGCATGATCCGACTCTCGCGTTAGAGCCGGAAAGAAAGGAGGCAAAACGAAAAGCATCCCCTCGCGAGGATGCTTTCTTTTTTTCTAAAATTTACGCCGCTCTTTTGCCAGTCACTCTTTCCAAAGTCGCTCTATGAGCCGCTTCTCTGGCTTTCTCTTTTTCCGTTTGACCTTCCCTTTTCTTCAACATTTTTACAGCCGATTCATAAACTCCCTCGCTGAATTTTTCTGGCGATATCCCTACGGGGGGACCAATTTCACCCCCCTCTTTCCATTCAACATATCTTTTTAGTCCATTAACCCAAAACTCTTGTATGCTGTGTGCAGCTTGTTCGGCTCTTGCGGGATCACCGCCTTCGCGGGCTAAAACAGATTTAACAAAATCTTCCGGGCTCGTGAAACCGGCCTGAAAACTGCCGACATCTGTTTCCTTCTCCGCTTCCTTCGAGCCGACAACTCCTCTTTTTGGTTCATTGTTCATATTTTTGGTTTCCTCCATCTTTTTATATTCCGCCATGACCTCTGGCGGAACTTCACCTTCAAAACCCATATTTTATAAATTAATACTTAGGAACATTCTATAATAACACAAAATCGAAGTTTTGGCAAGACCCTAGGCGGCCCTTTTCCTTTTTTTCAATGGTACCACTTTTTCCGGTTTTATTTCTTCTGCGGCCGCTTCCTTCAACACTTCTATCGATCCCGCGGTTTTGCTCATCCATTCCCTAAAAGCCTTGCTGTCAAACTTGGAAATGGCATCCTTTTGCGCCGCATAGGCTTTCCTGGCTTTTTCCAAGTTCTTAGCCATCCGATTAATG
>RPPU01000958.1 GCA_003819975.1 Desulfobacteraceae bacterium | reverse complement strand
TCTAAATGTTTTTTTGCAGGAACAAAAAAACATGAATTCCGGCCAACCGGAACAGACTTTCCAGTGAAAATCGCCGGAATTAGTCCGAACGATTGCAAGCTGTGATTATTCATTTTTTCCTATCGACAACTTTTTGCCGATAATTTGGAATAAGCAGCCTAAGGGAAGGAAACAAGCTCCAGCATGAAGATAAGGAGAAGCTTTCTTTTTTATTAAAAAGAGGGTATATAAAAAAAATATGATTAGGATAACCCCAACCCTATCGATTCAAGACCGTGAGATCCGCGAAGAATTTATTCGCGCTTCCGGGCCGGGCGGTCAGAACGTGAACAAGGTGGCTACGGCGGTGCAATTGCGTTTTAACGCCGGCCGGTCGACCTCTTTGCCGGAGGATGTCAAGCAGCGCCTGAAATCATTAGCCGGCAAGCGCATGACCGCGGCCGGAGTATTGATAATCCATGCCGCGCGTTTCCGGACCCAGGAACAAAACCGCCGCGATGCGCGCGAACGGCTGGTTCAGCTGATCCGAAAAGCGACTCAAAAGCCCAAGGCACGCGTCAAAACCAAACCGTCCCTAAAGGCCAAAGAACGGCGCTTGAAAGAAAAACAAATGCAAAGTAAAAACAAAAATCAGCGCAAGTCTGTGCAGGATTTTGAAGCATAGTCGCTATGCAAAAAAATAAATACAACAAAACGTTGCATTTTTAAAAGTCCACTCCTTATCGCGCGGGAGCGACCGGGCGAAAGGTCTATTATCTCTTATTCTTGAAGGTTTTAGGAAATGAACTTGAAAATCCGGGCCAAATTATAGAACCAATTGATGATTAACAGGATCGCGATGGGAATAAGAGCCCGGTCCAGCCAGAACCCAAGACGTTCGATAAAAAGCCGACGACCAGTCAAGGCCAGCCAAACGACATGCCGCAGCATTTGCAGGATGGTATAAAATATGATCAGCCAGCCCAAGCGGTGAAAATAAAGGCTTAAAGCGAAATTGCCGTGAGCGGCGGAAACAAATGCGCGGGTCAAGCCGCAGCCGGGACAGGGCAGACCGGTTGTGTTGCGAAAAATACAAAGGCCGGGCAATCCGGTATTTTCACCAATAATCCTTTCATAGATCCAATCGATTCTACCCAGAACCAGGGTCAATAAGAGGATTGAAAAACAAATGCCAAAAACCATGAAATGGAATCCGGCATCCGGGTTTATGTTTTTTTGATAATTTTTAAAAGAATTAATGAAACGCAGCTTTGACCTCCGGCTTCATCAGGACGATCAAAGTCCAGATTCCGATGGGCAAACCGATTAAGCAGCAGGGGCTTAAGCAGGGTATCATGGCTAAAATGGAGAACCCCCAACTCTGGAGTTTTTTCATGCGAATGCCGCCGAAAATCATTAATACCGTAACGATTACGGCAAATATGAAGCCCACGACTGCAAACACGCCGGTAAAAAGCCTGGTAAACATTTCGACGCTTTCCGGGCCTTGGGAGGCATTTCCTGAAATTTGCTCAGCATGCCGATTGAAAACACATTGATGAGCAGCATGATCGTT
>RPPU01000957.1 GCA_003819975.1 Desulfobacteraceae bacterium | reverse complement strand
GAATCTTAGCAAGCGTGCATCTTCTATTGAGAAACCGTAGCCGGTTAAAAAGATACTCATCAATACCGCTAAAAAAATTTTTTTCATTAAAACCTCCTGGTTGATTTAAATAATATATACGGAAATCACAGCCTTGAGGTTGACATAATAGCCGGAAAATTTTTTGATTTTAATTTTTTTATCGCAATTTCTCCTTCCTTCTTTGAAAAACCGTGCAGGAGGGGTTTGGGTAGATAGGGCAATTTCTGTCACGTTCCTGGCCGGGGGGCGGCATGTTCAGGGCAGCGAAAAATACGGAAAGCAAAAGAATCCCTCGCACACCGTTTTTTATTTGAAATGTTCCCTGTTTTTTGCTATGATAGAACCTCGAAAAGAAAACGAAAAGAGAATAGCAAATGAAGAAAGAAAACAAATGCGAAAATGTCGGCGATGGGATTTACGTGATCGAAACCTATTATTTAAACCGGACCGAGCACACCGCTTGCTACCTGGTAATAGATGAAGGTGAAGCGGCCGTGATCGAAACCAATACCAACCACGCCATCCCCTTTATCCTGGGTGCGCTGGAGCAATTGGGCCGCGCTAAAGAACAGGTAAAATACGTGATCCTTACACATGTTCACCTGGACCATGCCGGCGGCGCCGGCGGCTTGATGAAAGAATTACCGGGCGCGAAAGTAATATTGCACCCCAGGGGCAAGAAACATATGATCGAACCGGAAAAATTGATCCGGAGCGTCAAAGAAGTTTACGGCGCTGACAAGTATAAAGAGATGTACGGCGAAATCTTCCCCATCCCTAAAGAAAAAGTAATAACCGCCAATGATGGCGATGTGTTTCGCCTGGGCGGCAGGGATTTGCAAATGTTCGACCTGCGCGGCCATGCCAAACACCACCTGGTCGTCCTGGATAGAAAAACCGGCGCACTGTTCAGCGGCGATAACTTCGGCATCGGCTATCCACGCATGAAGTTCGGGAATTTCCGCATGGTCTTCGCTTCCACTTCCCCAACCCAATTCGAACCGGACCAGGCACTGGCAACTTATGCTAAAATTGCCGGGTTTAATCCCTCCCGGGTATTATTAACCCATTACGGCGCCCTCGATGATATCAAAGGAACACACGAACAATTAAAATCCTGGATAGAGTTTTCCGTGGCCATCGCTGGAAAAAGATACGACCAGGGATACCGCGAAAAAGAACTGGATAAAATTCTTGAGCAAGATATCTGGGATCATTTTGACGGTATCTTAAAAAACGCCCGCGGAACAGGCATCACCCCGGAAGAAAAAGAATGGCTGGCGCTGGACTCCCGGCTCAATGCCCAGGGACTTGCCTATTATATCCATAAACTCCATACCGCTTCCAGCGATGCCGGGCAATCATGAGCCAACCGATTATAGCAGTAAAAAACATCGGCAAAAGCTTTAAACAGCCGGATAAATCACTCTTGATGGTATTGAACGACGTATCCCTGGATATCCCCAAAGGAACCATCGCCGCGGTTACCGGGGTGTCCGGCTCGGGGAAAAGCACCCTCCTGCACCTGCTGGGCGG
>RPPU01000956.1 GCA_003819975.1 Desulfobacteraceae bacterium | reverse complement strand
TGGCGATTTGAGGGAGGTACGAGGGAGGCCCCGGCGGCCGGTCGGGGATCTCCGGCTGCGCCTCATGCTCCAGGTCAATCGGCCGGCGGCCCGGGTTGCCGCGGATCAATTTCAGGTTCGTCGGTGTCGGCTTTCTGCCTTTCATGGTTAGCCCCTTTCAGGTGACAAATTTTGTCACTCGCTTGACCTTTTGCGTCATACACAAAAGCCAATGATTTCAATTGTTTGCGCTTTATTGTATTTCGTGGTTGCCATTTTATGGCAAAACTCTATTTTTTGAGATACTTTTAACCGCTTTCGGTTCGGGTGTTTTCGGTGTTTTTCTTTGATATTTCAATCACTTGTAAGATTTTTCATTTATTTTTATTTCTTGGCATACAATTAGCAATCATATATAATCGACGGCGGAACAAAGCCGGAAACAAAAAACCAAAGGAGGAAGAAATGGACTACCGCTACCGCACCACCACGATTGACACCATCGACACCGGCGACGACTCTATCCTCAACGGGGCATGGCTGGCCGGATCTTGCCGGGGTGTTCGCCTCGGGCTGTATGTACTTGCCCATGACGGAGAGTTGTCCGGTTACGAGTTGGCCGATTTCACGGCCTGGAACGTCAATCAGGATTTCGAGGCAGCCGGAATCGACCCGAACAGCAAGCGGGCCGCAAGCCTGCTCAAGTCTTGGATTTCCGCCGTCAAGGCCATTTGGCCTAAAATCGTAGCCGACCGCAGCTAACGGCCAACCGCCCCGGTTCGCCGGGGCAAGAAAGGAAGAAACATGAAAAAGATTTTCGAAACCGCCAAAGAGGCAATCGAGGCCAGCCGGTCGATGAACGAAATCACCCGGTGCGAGCACAACGACGAAAACCTTTTCACGCTCGATCTGTTGTGCGATGATTACACCGTCAGCGACACCGAAACCGAATATTGGGCCGAAGATTGGCGCGTCCACATGGTCAACAGCGAGGTGGTTTGAATGCTCACCACCCCCCAAGCAGCCTCGGCCCTGGGCGTCACCCGGGGCCGGGTGCTCCAAATGATCACCAGGGGCCAGCTCCCGGCCGTCAAGGTCGGTCGGGACTGGCTCATCGAGGAAAACGATTTGCAACGGGTCGTTGACCGGCCTGGGCCGGGGCGACCGAAAAAGGAGCGATGAATGAAATTTTACGCAAAAAGCGAAATTGGCGGAAGCGAGGCTCTTTATGTTTTTACCAAAAAAAAGAGCCACGACGAATACTGCGGGAAAGCCGTCGGCGTTTCCCCGATAACGGCCAGCCATTACTATTTTTTGACAAAAAACGCTGCGAAGCGCGGCGGGCAATACACCGCGCATAATATGGCGAAGGAGGGATAAATGGAAAGCTACCGCGAACAGCTCGTCAACATTCGCGCCGATCTGGTCATGCGCCATATCGAAATGGCGCTTGACGATGCCAAAAAGGACGTGGATTTTAATCCGGTCCTTGACGGCGCAGCGATGGACAAAATCAGGGCCGCCGTTCGGTGCGCCTTGTGGGAAATGGCATTCTAGCCCATGGCGCCCTCCCTGCCCC
>RPPU01000955.1 GCA_003819975.1 Desulfobacteraceae bacterium | reverse complement strand
GCAATCATGGCGTTTATTATTTCGGTTTCAAATAAAAAAAGTTTTCTCGCAGAGGCGCAGAGATCGCAGAGATAACAAACCAATATAAAATGTTTTTCTTGGCGATCCTGGCGTCTTTGCGAGAGAAAATATTTTATTTCGAGTTGTTTTTAAAAAAATACGTCACCGAATTCCCGCTTTTTCGTCTCTGGTCCGGCCGCAGTGGATACAGCTTTTTTTATGCACACAGATCACGTTGCCGCATTCAGGACATCGCCACCGATCCTTTTCCCGTTCGGCAAAGCCTTCGAGACCAAGGGGTTGGATGTTTAAACCTGAGATGGCCGCTGCAGATCCCGCAGTTCATCCCGCAGGGGGCGATCATCTCTGTGTTTATCGACTCGGGCATAGTGTCTCTCTTGAATTCATGTTTTCTTTCCGCATAGGATCATTGAGCGATGAACCGGGTGCCTGAAATTTGACTTCAACCTCTATCAAGAAGTTACTCTTTGACCCGAAAGATCGGTCAAAGAGTAATTTTGTTTTTTACCTACATCCCTCAATTTCCTGATTTTTGAGTAGCAGACCTCAATACTTAATATTTGAGGCGACCCCCTTGTCTCTTAAGGGTTCAATGGGTGCCCCATGCTTTTCATTTCAATTGACTTTATCAGCGCCTTCAACGGCAAGCAGTTCCGACACCGTGACGAAGTCGTAGCCCTTTTGTTTCAGGCCATCAATGATACCAGGCACTGCCTTAAGAGACTCTTTCCGGGTCTGCTTTTCCGCGTGCAACAGCATGATCGAGCCCGGCTTCGTCTTTGCCAAAATATTCTCCACGATTTTATCTGCGCTTTCCGCCGAATCGGTATGTGAATCCGGCTCGATGTCCCAAAAAATGTTCTTCTTATTCATTTTGCTTAGATAGAACGGCAGGAGAAGCAGTTTCTTCCCGTAAGGCGAGCGGAAGTGGATCTCTCCTGCATATCCGGCTTGTCGGATGAGCTGGTCCGTTTTCTCGATCTCACTGCGGATGAACCTTGGAGATTTGAAGATCATCCGGGGATGGGAATAGGAGTGGTTGCCCAGTTCGTGCCCCTCCCTGACCATCTCCTTTCCCAAAGAGGAAAACTTCTCCAATTGGGCGCCCATCACAAAAAAGGTAGCCTTCACCTCCTTTTTCCGGAGCACGGTCAGGAGCTTGTCCGTATACGGCGGGTTCGGCCCGTCATCAAAAGTAAGGGCGACAACCGGTTGCGGTGTGTTGACTTCCGAAACAATGCGGCCGAAAAGCTGGAAGGTTCGGGCATTCATGAATTCATAGGTCAGAAACAGGACGAACGGAATGATTACCGCGCATAGCACTATGGATCTCGCGGCAATATGCGATTTCCGGTGAGGATACCCGGCCGCCATCCGCCAGACATACAGGCCAGCGATGATGAGCAGTAATATGATTGCGAACAAAATTCCGGCTTCAATCACGGATCGATTCTTTCATTTCATCCAAGGGTGGCCCGGGGCTCGCATCTCAATTATAAAGTATTTGTCTTGAATAATTGATATTTGAGACCATCATG
>RPPU01000954.1 GCA_003819975.1 Desulfobacteraceae bacterium | reverse complement strand
TAGACCCGGCCGATATTCTTTTCTTGAAGCGCTTGATCGATTAAACCGCTCAAACTTGCATTAATGACCGCGGTGGGACCGCCGGCCTGGGCGATCAACGCATTCCCTTTAGCTTTCATGATTATTCATCCTTTCAACAAAAATCATTAACCAACCGGTCGCGGCCCGTCAAGGCCTTTTTGACGGCAATATCCGTCAAAAATATAACCGTGTCGCTTCTGAGGCGGCCGGACCGCGGGTATTCAGACTACAGAAAAATATTCGCATCCATCCCCTGTTCGGCAGAGACATCTGCTCGATAAGTATGGATTGATTGTCTTTGGACTTCAGCCTGCTGCTATAAATTTTTTATTTTTTATAACTCGTGGTAGCCAAGCTGCCCTATTTTCATCGCTCCCGGATGATGTTCCTCATCATCCGGTGGAGCCTTGTAACGTGCATGTTGTGCAAAAAATTGCACCATTGACACTTCGGCTCAATTTGCATATACTTTTTTGCGAAGGTCATTTTCATATACCGGTTGCGCTGTGAAATCAAGCGAAATGAAGGGGGCAGGCGTGTATGGCGGCGTTTAAAGAACAACTCATCCTGGCCGGCGATATCGGCGGCACCAAAACTACTCTAGGCCTTTTCACCCGCGGCGCGCGCCGGCCGGTTCAAAAAGTTTCGGAAACTTTTGAAAGCCGGGAATCCCCGAACCTCGAAACCGTGATCAAACGCTTCCTGGCCGTGCATCCTGCGCCCGTGGTCGCAGCCTGTTTCGGCATTGCCGGGCCGATCATCAATGGGGTTTGCCGGCTCCCCAACCTGGATTGGGAAATCTCCGCCGGCCGTTTGAAAAAACGTTTTCGCTGGCCGCGCCTGCATCTGATCAATGACCTGGCTGCCACGGCCCTGGCCATCCCGCTCCTGCAAAAACGGGAACTCTTCACCCTCCATCCGGGCAAGGCTCAAAAACAAGGCGCCATTGCGCTGCTGGCCCCCGGTACTGGTTTGGGCCAATCGTTTCTGGTTTATCACGGCGGCAATTATGTGCCGGTCCCTTCCGAAGGCGGCCATGTCGATTTCGCGCCGGTCACACCCGCTCAAATCGAACTCTGGCAATATCTGCACCAGACCATGTGCCATGTCAGTATCGAACGGGTCGGCTCCGGACCCGGTCTGTATAATATTTATAATTTTCTCAAAGACACGAAAAAATTCGAAGAAGCCGAATGGCTTAATAAATGTCTACAGGAGCTCGACCCGGTGCGCATCATTGCCGAAGCAGCTCTGTTGAAAAAAGACCCGATCTGCGAAACCGCCCTCGATATCGTCGACACCTCTCTGGCAATCACGCGCGAGGGCCGAACCGTGTATTTCTGCTCGGCACAGTGCAGGGACGAGTACTTCCACAGGGAGCAGCAGAGCGCAAAGACCCCGCACTACGCCGGCCGCGGATGAGCGGGATTTGGAATAAGACTGGAATAAGGAAAGGGAGGATGCGATGACGCCGCACGATCATTCAGGCCACGAACGAACATCTCACGAGCGAGGCGTGGTTCACGAGGAACATGCACGC
>RPPU01000953.1 GCA_003819975.1 Desulfobacteraceae bacterium | reverse complement strand
CGGGCATCGGGGCGGCGAGGTGGCCAGCCGCATGGTGGTGGAGACCATGGCGCATTATTGGACCGGTTTGCAGAACAATCGTCCGCAGCCTTTTCTGGAAACCATTGATCGGGACGTTTCGCAAAAGGCCAAGCATCTCATCAACTCCATCATTCTGAGCAATATGGTTATCCACGAAGCCCAGAAGAACTCTCAGTATCATCGCATGGGCAGCACGATTTCGGCATTGCTTTTGGATGAGGATTGCATTTGGGCGGCCAATGTGGGCGACAGCCCGGTTTTTATTTTCGATAACGGCCGTTTGGTCCTGATTTCCGAAGAGCATTCCATTGAAGGGGAACAAAAGAGCCGAGGCATTACGGATATGATGGGCGAGACCAATCCGATGCTCAAGAACATATTAACCCGGGCGCTGGGTTTGAGCCCGACAGTGGAGGTTTATGTTCATCCTATCCGGCCGGATGCGGGCGACATCATGATGATCTGCTCGGATGGCCTTACCAATTATATTTCCAAGCAAGCCATCCGGCTGATCTTGAGCGATCGGACCGTGCCGCTGGAAAAAAGAGCGGAAATCCTGGTCGAAGAGGCCAATCGGAGCGGAGGCGGCGACAATATTTCGGTCATTTTACTGGAGGTCCTGGAAGTCAAAAACGGCAACTTCTGGCAAAGATTTAAGAAGGATTTTTTGTTAAAAAAATTTTGAGGCGCGTACGGAGCCCGGCGCAAACTTGGAAGCACAATCCGGGCCGGAAACGGGTCGCCGGCCATGAGCCGTGCAAAGGCGGCATTTAGGAGCAAAGCAAACAACCCATTATGAATATTTTAGGTATCGATACTTCTTGTGACGACACTTCGGCCGCGGTCGTCACGGATCAACATCAAGTTTTATCCAGCATCGTCCATTCCCAAGTCCAGCTGCATCACCCCTACGGCGGGGTCGTCCCGGAGTTGGCTTCGCGCGAGCATTTGCGCAATATGGCGCCGGTCGTGGAAACGGCCCTGGCTAAGGCCGGTTTGGGTTTTACGGATCTGGCCGGGATCGCGGTCACGATCGGTCCGGGTTTGATCGGGTCGCTTTTGGTGGGGCTTTATTATGCCAAGGCGATCGCTTTCGCACATCAGCTTCCGCTGATAGGCGTCAATCACCTGGAAGGCCATATCCTTTCCATTTTCCTGGAAGAAAAAAAGCCCGCATTCCCTTTCCTGGCGTTGACTGTTTCCGGCGGGCATACCTCTCTTTATCTGGTGGAAGATTACGGGACTTACCGTGTCCTGGGCCAAACTTTGGATGACGCGGCCGGCGAGGCTTATGACAAAGTGGCCAAGATTTTGGGCCTGGGATATCCCGGCGGCGCCGCCATTGAAAAATTGGCCCGGGCCGGGAGCAGGGACCGGATCCGTTTTCCCAGAGCTTTTTTAGCTCCCGATTCCCATGACTTCAGCTTCAGCGGGGTGAAGACCGCGGTGGCTCTTTTTGTCAAACGTTGGGAGCAGGAGCAGAAGCAAAACCGACCGGTGAACGTCGAGGACATTGCCGCGTCGTTTCAGGAAGCCGTGGTCGATGT
>RPPU01000952.1 GCA_003819975.1 Desulfobacteraceae bacterium | reverse complement strand
TAAAATCAGGCAGGGTACCCGGCAGAACCGGAGCGGTTTCTTCCTGGCTTGCATGCAAAGGGAAAAGAGTCACCGCACTCTTTTGATCCTTTTTGGAAAGGCCGGCGGTCCGGACTTCGGGGTTGACCCGCAGATAGGCCAAAGACCAGGCGCCGATTTCGCTGAAAATCGGACCGGCCACTTTACCGCCGTAAATATCGCCTTGGGGCTCGTCAATGGCCACGACTATCAAAAGCTTGGGGCGATCCGCCGGCACGAAACCGGCAAAAACCGCCACATAAGCGTCTTTGGAGTACTGCAATGTTTTGGGATTGATCTTCTGCGATGTTCCGGTCTTGCCGGCCACCGCGTACCCCTCGATCGCGGCCAAAGGAGCCGTGCCTTTTTCCGTGACCACTCCCTTCATCATTTTAACCAGTTTCAGGGTGACTTCCGTTGAAAGCACCCGGCGCACCATTTGGGGAGTGTTCTCCTTGACAACCTCACCCTTCTGGTTTTTCAAAGCTTTGACCACATAGGGTTTCATGAGCTTGCCGCCGTTGGCGATGGCGCCCATGGCCATGGCCAATTGCAGCGTGCTGACCGACATGCCTTGCCCGTAAAAGATCGTGGCCTTATCGGCGCCCCGGGCCTGGTTTTCCGGACGCACATAACCGCTGCGCTCTCCGATCAAATCGATTCCGGTTTCCCGGCCGAAACCGAACTTATGCAGGTATTCGGCAAACTTGCCGTAGCCGATTTTCGCGCCGATCTTGACCGCGCCGATATTGCTTGAATACATCAGGATTTCCGCCGCGGTCAAAGTCCCGAACCCTCCGCCCGCGTGGGCTTCACGCACAAAATGATCGGCGAACTGGAATTGACCCTCCTCACAATAAAATTGGGTCTGCGGCGTAATCAGATGTTCTTCCAGGGCCGCTCCAAGCAAAAAAGCCTTGAGCGTGGAACCGGGCTCAAAGCAATCCGTGATGACCCGGTTGCGCCACTGCTGGGGCTCGTAATCTCGAAACACATTCGGGTTGTACAAGGGCGCCACGGCCAGGGCCAGGATCTCGCCGCTCTCCGGGTCCAGCACCACGCATTGCCCGCCTTTGGCTCCGGCTTTCTGCACCGCTGCGTTCAAACTCTGCTCGGCCTTATACTGAATATCCTTATCGATCGTCAGCTCCAGATTGAGCATTTTGTTTTCACGGGTGACTTCTTCTCCCAAATAAAACGGCCGGCCCAGGGCGTCCCGCATGAGATTCAACTGGATTTCGGGACCTTTTAAAACATCGTCATAACTCTTTTCCAAGCCTTCCAGACCTTCATTGTCGGCGCCCGAAAAACCCAAAAGATGGGCGGCGATTTCGCGGCTCGGATAAAACCGTCGGGATTCTTTTAAAAAACCGATTCCTTCCAGTTTCAGTTCCTTGACCAGGGCGACTTTTTCCGGAGCCACCTTGCGTTCCAGCCAGACAAAAGAGCGGTCGTTGGAAAGCAAATTCAAAATATTTTTATAAGACCCATCCAGGATTTTGGCCAATGCCTTGGCGGCCGCCGCGGGGTTTTCGATCAACTTGGGATGGG
>RPPU01000951.1 GCA_003819975.1 Desulfobacteraceae bacterium | reverse complement strand
TGGCCGAGCGGCTGAACCGGGTTTTCTCAAACCTCAAAGTGCTCTATATCTCCGGTTATGCCAGCGAAGCGCTCAACAACCATGGCCTCTTGGGGGTGAGCATCGCTTTCCTCGAAAAGCCTTTTTCCTCAGAAGCGCTGGCCCGCAAAGTGCGCGAAACCCTGGATGCGCTTTAGACCGCTTAAAAAACCAAAACTCAAATCCATCAGCCGGGTTGTTAGGCGTAGAAATGAGAAATGAGAAATTAAGGGCATCTAATTTCTCATTTCTTTATTTTACCGGCTGTGGTATTGGGTAAAATATGCTATATCAAATTATATGAAAATTGAGTAAGATTCAATAAGGATAAATTCCAACATGAAGAACCTGGATAAAGTTAAAACGGCCCCCGTCAACGAAGAAATCCGTTTTCATGTAAAGGTCATTCTGGCCGGGGACGGAGCGGTAGGCAAAAGTAGTCTACTGCGTCGTTACGTGTTGGACGATTTTTCTGAAGAACATAAAATGACCAAAGGGATGGACACGTATAGTAAACTGACCAGGGTGCCCGGCCTGGGCGTGGTCAAAATTCACACCTGGGACCTGGCCGGGCAGCCGCAGTGGTCGGCTGTCCGCGAAAGTTTTTATCTGGGTTCGCACGCGATGGCCCTGGTGTTTGATGTTAGCCAGCCGGAAACAATTCAACATTTACCGGATTGGGTGCGCGAGTGTCGCGGCAAAGCGCCCAATATCCCGGTGTTAGTGGTCGCCAGCAAAATAGACCTGCCGTTCAAAGTGCCGGTTGCTAAAATTGCCCGTTGGGCCCAGGATAGCGGTTACGATTACATCGAGACCAGCGCCAAAAATAAATACAATGTTGAGGCCATGTTTGAAAAGCTGGGCACGATGGGCGTTAATTTTACCTTGAAAAGCCGGTAAAAATAGCATTTTGTGTTATCTTATGGAAAAGAAATACACCGTCTTATATATTGACGACAACGACGACAACCGAACTTTGGTTGAACGTTTTCTCGGCTATGAGGGCTTCGAGGTTTATTCGGCCAACACCGCGCAAAGCGGACTGGCTCAAGCCGCCGAAATTATACCTGACATTTTTTTGATAGACCTTCATCTGCCCGATATGAGCGGCTACGATGTCGTTGACGTTCTGAATAACCGGTGTGAAACCCAACATATCCCCAAAATCATCTTTTCGGCTAACGATGTCCAACTCACAGAGAAAAAGGCCGGTTTTGACTATTTTATCCAAAAACCTCTCGACATCAACACATTGGCTGAAAAGCTTGAATATGCTATTCAGCACCCCGCTAACAACACAGGACGCCAACTCTGATTGCCCAGACCTTTAGTACCTAAAAAATGGAATCTTTGCTTTTTGGGCAAAGATTTTTAAATCCGCTAAGTCACGCTAAGTTACGCGAAGAAAAATTAAAAAACTTAGGACTCGTAAAAATATAAATTCCCGCAGTCGTACCATGTCATTCTGAGCGAAGCGAAGAATCTCCGCCGAGTCGATGGGGGATTCTTCACTCGCTGCGCTCGTTCAGAATGACATGAGGGAAGTTATTTT
>RPPU01000950.1 GCA_003819975.1 Desulfobacteraceae bacterium | reverse complement strand
TACAACGCCTGAAAGACACTCTTTACCGGAAAGGCGCCGAGGTAGTCCATTATAAAATGATGGATATCCATGCCGGCGGGCACGCCAAGGCTGAAGATATCAAATTAATGATACGTTTGGTCAATCCAAAATATTTTATTCCTATTGAAGGAAGCCATTCGCATTTAAGGATGAATGCGAAAATTGCCGAAAGTATTGGGTTCGATCCCAAAAATATTTTTGTCGCCGACAACGGTCAAATTATGGAATTTCAGGCGGCGCAAAAAGAGTCAGGCGGAGCAATCGGGCGTCTCACTCCGCATCACGTTCCGTCCGATTACGTTATGGTTGACGGTTTGGGTGTCGGCGACGTTAGCCAAGTCGTGCTCCGCGACCGTAAAATGATGCCTGAAGACTGTATGATTGTTATTATCGCGACGGTCGAAGGAAGAACGGGTTATCTTATCGGCAGTCCCGATATTATCTCCCGCGGTTTTGTTTATATGCGCGAGAGCAAGGAGTTGATTGAGCAGGTAAGAGTCAAGGTAAAAAAATTGATTTCCGACCGTGATCCAAAGTCCGCGGCCGACAACGTTTTCTTAAAAAATAAAATCCGTGACAATATCGGCCAGTTTCTCTTCACCAAAACCGAACGCCGGCCGATGGTGCTTCCGGTGATAATTGAGGTATAATTAAAAAATATGAAACCACGCGTTTTTTCGGGCGTCAGGCCGTCCGGCCGGCTCCATTTGGGCAATTATCTCGGAGCTATTAAAAACTGGATTAAGCTTCAGGACGAGGCTGATTGTATTTTTGCCGTGGTTGATTATCACGGGATGACCACGCCTTACAATCCGGGAGAAATGGCAAAAGAGAAATATGAAGTGGCGATGGATTATTTGGCGGCCGGGATCGACCCGGAGAAAAGTACCTTGATTATTCAGTCGCACGTGCCCGAGCACACCGAGTTGGGGTGGATTTTGGGAACCATTACCCCGGTCTCCTGGCTTGAGCGGGTGCCAACTTTCAAAGAAAAAATCGCCATGCATCCGGAATACGTAAATCTCGGTTTACTTTCGTACCCGGTTCTTATGGCCGCGGATATTTTGATTTATAAATCTAATATTGTCCCGGTCGGCGAAGACCAATTGCCGCATATTGAGTTGGCGCGGGAAATCGCCAATCGTTTCAACAAGATGTACGGGAAAACTTTCCCTCTGCCGAAAGACATGTTAACCTCCGGTGCGCGGATTATGTCGCTTGATGATCCGACCAAAAAAATGAGCAAGACCGGCGGGGCCGGGCTTCTTCTTTCCGATTCGCCGGAACAAATTTGGAAAAAATTGGCTCCGGCCGTGACTGATCCGGCAAGAAAAAAAGTTTCCGATCCGGGCAATCCTGATGTTTGCAATATTTATAGCTTGCATAAAATTTTGTCTAAGCCGGATGAGGTAAAATTGGTAGCCAAGAATTGCCGCGGGGCGAAGTTCGGCTGTCTTGATTGCAAAAAAATCCTGGCTAAAAATTTGGAAATGGAATTTGAGGATTTTAGGAAACGGCGGAAAGTTTATGAAGACAAGCCGGAGTTGGTCCGG
>RPPU01000949.1 GCA_003819975.1 Desulfobacteraceae bacterium | reverse complement strand
GTCTGCTGTCATTTATTTACACTTTGGTGATGCACGACGTACGTTCGGCCCTGGAAACCGTGGGTCTGGACCCGGCGGTCGGATTTCTGCACCGGGACCGGCCCGGACGGCCGAGTCTGGCCCTGGACATCATGGAAGAATTTAGGCCCTTTATCGCGGATCGGCTGGTCCTTTCGCTGATCAACCGTAAACAGGTGAACGCTAAGGGCTTTGCCAAGGCGGAATCGGGCGGGGTCACTATGTCCGATGAGACCAGGAAAACCGTGCTTGTGGCTTACCAGGAACGTAAGCAGGAAGAGATCCTACACCCATTTTTGGAAGAAAAGGTATCGATCGGTATTCTGTTCTTCAGTCAGGCGCTGCTTTTGGCCCGGCATTTGCGGGGGGATTTAGACGGGTATCCGCCGTTCATTTATAAATAAATCCTGCAAAAAGCAGCAGGATTTCTTTATGGCAAAATCCGCTAACGCGGATTTTGAAAGGAAACATATAATGTTTTTTTTTAATTCTGGATTCTGACTCCTGACTTCTGAATTCTTTTTCGCGAGGTGCCTATGTTCGTACTTGTGAGTTATGATGTTTCGTTGAGAGACCCTGAGGGCGTGGGCCGCTTACGGCGGGTGGCGAAGGTCTGTAAAAATTACGGCCAGCGGGTGCAATTCTCGGTTTTTGAGTGTCTGGTCGATCCGGCCCAATGGGCGGTATTCCGGCAGAAGCTGATTGACGAGATCGATGAGGAAAAAGATAGCTTACGGTTTTATTTCCTGGGTTCCAACTGGAAACGCAGGGTTGAGCAAATAGGGGCCAAGAAAGGCATCGATCAAGAAGGACCTTTGATCGTTTAATGGTTGGCGCGAACCCCAAGTACACATGGTTTTCCAGGGAGGTTCGCGGGTGTGTAATAGCTTAAAATTATGAAGGTTTTAAGGCTGACTTGGGGTTACCGGGAGTGGATTGTGAAATTTAAAAGGGTTTCGCATAACAAAGTGAAAAAGTTAAAACAATTCACGGGATTCCAGGCCGACGGTCGCGCCCCGCGCGGGCGCGTGGATTGAAACCCTGGTCTCCTGGGTCACCTTTAGAGCCCTGAAGTCGCGCCCCGCGCGGGCGCGTGGATTGAAACAATTACAACCGAGCAATACCGTAAGCGGACAAGTCGCGCCCCGCGCGGGCGCGTGGATTGAAACATCATCAATTTTGATATATCCGGTTGCATCAAGGTCGCGCCCCGCGCGGGCGCGTGGATTGAAACACAGATGCATTTAAGTTGGTAAACCCCGCTACGGGGGTCGCGCCCCGCGCGGGCGCGTGGATTGAAACCAGTTAATCATTCCGCGTTTTAAAATTAAAAACGGTCGCGCCCCGCGCGGGCGCGTGGATTGAAACAAGGTCCCCTGCTTTGATTGATTTGATATCGCCATGTCGCGCCCCGCGCGGGCGCGTGGATTGAAACCAGAGTCGTGATGCCGGATTCGACCGCTTCTAAGTCGCGCCCCGCGCGGGCGCGTGGATTGAAACCCTTTAAAAAACCCAAGATTGTCTGCTATTTTGGTCGCGCCCCGCGCGGGCGCGTGG
>RPPU01000948.1 GCA_003819975.1 Desulfobacteraceae bacterium | reverse complement strand
TTCTCTTCAGCGAATTGAACGTAACCGTACCCGGTATGAGGCATAGTGGGTTTTATTCCGCAGGTTATCATGCACTTATTATCCGCATAATCCAGGGCGTCCCGCATCTGGGCGGCGAAGATATCGGTATCCGGGATATAGTGATCCGAAGGTACTACCAATACATTCGCGTCTTCGTCGATTCGCGACAGGTAAATATTCGACAATATTAGACTGGGCGCCGTATTCCTGGGCTGGGGCTCCGTGATTAAATGCGACTGCTGAAAACCCCGGATAGAATCCATGATCCACCACAGGTACTTGATGTCCGCTACAATATAAATGTTTTCAGGAGGGATAAAAGTTTTTAGCCGGTTATAGGTCTGGCTGATTAAAGGCTCGTCGCCGACAATGTTCAAAAATTGTTTCGGGACTTGTTCCGTACTCCAAGGCCAAAAACGGGTTCCCTGACCGCCACCTAAAATTAATCCAAAATATTTTTTTTGCATATTAATTCTTATCACAAATCGCAAGAAAATACAATATCTATTCGCAAAAAATCACAACAATTTTGTTGTCTTTTGGGGCGAACGCAAGTCTCCGGCAATTCTCACCCCTACTTGCAATATTTACTGATTCCTGTATAATTCTCCCGGCTTCTTTTTTTTGAATCGGAACATGAAAATAAATAAAGAACTTCTTAAAAAAATTGCGATGCACCTGGTTATCCCGGTGCTGGTGTTACTGGTCATTCTCTTTTTCTTTTTCCGCGATATCACCTTTAAGGATATCGTCGTAAATTTTCTCAGGATTCCCCCGGGCTACATAGCGGCTTTTATCGTCTTGTCCCTGGCCTGTACGGTGCTGCGTACCTGGAAATATCAAATCTTGCTGGCCGGGAAACTGGGTTTTAAAGACCTGTTTTTGATTACCCTGGTCAGGAATTTCTCCGTGGACCTTTTGCCGGGACGGGCCGCGGCCCTGGCTTTTTATACCTGGCTGACCAGGAAAAAAGGTGTCGCCCTGGAAGAAGGAGCTTCCAGCTTCGTGGTCTCGGTCTTCTACGATTCCCTGGCCCTCTGTTTCATGCTGGGCGGGCTGCTCTTCTTCCTGGATACCGGGGTAAATCGCCGGCCCATCGCCATCGGTATGGCTGTTATTTTTATTATTTCTATTGCGGCCATCTTTTTTACGGACCCGGTTCTCGGTTTTGTCTTGAGAAAAAAAATACTCAACCGCTTCGGCAAACTGGAAAAAACCACGCAAAAAATCTACGACTATCTCAAAGATCATAAGTCCAATTGGGAACGGCTGCGGGTTTTCCTGCTCAGCCTGGCTATTCGCCTGGTCAAGTATGTATTCGTGTTTATCCTGTTCGAGGGCGTGGTGCACCTGGGGTTCGGCATGAAGCAGTTTTCCTTGTTTAGTTTCGGTTTAGCCGGGACCGAGTTGTCGGCCTTGATTCCTATCCAGGGGCCGGCTGGGTTCGGCACCTGGGAATTGACCTTTACGTTTATGTTCAAAGCACTGGCCCTACCGGCGGAAAATATCAAAGAAGCGGGTTTTGTTATTCATATTGTTACCCAGGTTTGGGAAT
>RPPU01000947.1 GCA_003819975.1 Desulfobacteraceae bacterium | reverse complement strand
ATCACTTCGGCATCGCCGATATCGTCCCCGATGTAGGCGACATTTTCTTTTTGCAAGCCATATTTTTCCAGGAGTTCATAAAAAGGGGTGGTTTTATCTTTCACGCCCTCATAGTAATCATCTATATGCAATTCTTCGGCTCGTCTCTTAACGGCTTCGGATACTTTTCCCGTGATGACAGCGGTTTTAATACCGGCGAGACCGGCAAAGACGATACCGGTACCGTCTTTAACATCGAAAGATTTTAGAATCGTCCCATCCGGGAGCACAAAGAATCTTCCATCCGAAAGCGTGCCGTCCACGTCCATAATGAGTAATTTAACTTTCCTAGCTAATTCTTTTTGATCCATTATATCATCTCCGTTCTCCACAAATCGTGCAAATGAAGTAGGCCGGTTAATGTTGTACCATTATCTCCAGCAACGACCAGGGAGGTAATCAAATGGTCTTCCATGATTTTCAAAGCTTCAACGGCCAGGCTGTCTTCCGAGATATGCAGGGGTTTTTTTGTCATGCATTGGCCGGCGTTCGCGGCCAGGAAATTGACTCCCTTGAGCAGGTTCCTGCGCAAGTCGCCGTCGGTTATGACCCCGATAACCGTTGCGTCGTCTCCGACGACAACAGCCACTCCAAACCGTTTATCGTTGATAGTTTTGATTACATCGGTCATCTGTGTATTTTCATGCACAATAGGCAGTTCGCTGCCTGAATGCATCAGGTGCTTGACTTTTAACAATTTCTTCCCGATGTCGCCGCCGGGATGGTAATACCGAAAATCTTCCTCGCTAAATCCTTTCTTCTCCATCAAAGCAATAGAGAGGGCATCGCCGACAGCCAGGGTAAGTGTGGTGGAAGCAGAGTGCACCAGGCCGATAGGGCAGGCTTCTTTTTCTACGCTGCAGTCGATGAAGACATCGCTCTCCCTGGCCAGGGTAGAATGGACATTGCCCACCAGGGCAATCAATTTGACGCCGATGCGTTTGATATAATCCAGCAGCCGTAAAACTTCAAAGGTTTCCCCGCTGCTGGATAACGCCATGACTATATCGTCGCCGTTGATAATGCCGATATCGCCGTGAAGGGCTTCCGAAGGATGAAGGAAGGTAGAAGGCGTCCCCGTGGATGTCAGTGTGGCGGAGATTTTCCTGGCAATCAGGCCGGATTTTCCCATCCCCGTGGCGACCACTCGTCCTTTGGTCTTAAATAGAATCTGGACCGCCTGTTCAAAGTTTTTATCGATTTTTGCTATAGTATTCTCAATGGCTGCTGCTTCTATTTGCAGAACTTTTTTGCCTATTTCTACTATATTCATCAGTCTATATTATATAACTTTTTTAATTTAATTAAAAGGGGTTTCAATTTTTTTATGTTTAAAGAGTTGCTGCCGTCGGAGAGGGCGTGTTGGGGATCGGGGTGAACTTCCATAAAAACGCCGTCCGCGCCGGAAACGACACCGGAAGCGGCAATAACCGGGATGAACTCCGGGTTACCGCCGCTAACGCCGCCTGAAGCCGAGGGCCTCTGCACCGAATGAGTCACATCGATTACCACCGGGCAGCCGGTTTCTTTCATGATAGGGATGTTTCT
>RPPU01000946.1 GCA_003819975.1 Desulfobacteraceae bacterium | reverse complement strand
AATACGGGACCAAAGTCTATCTGACCGATGACACGCCCAGTATCGGGGGGCTCATGGCCCGGTTGGACAAGACCCTTCCGACCAATGACTGTTCCATTTGCATTGAAGCGCCCCAGATGTATGAAGTGGATAATCATCCCAACATCGAAATCATCACCAACGCCGAAGTGCGCAAAATCAGCAATGCAAACGGCGGCTTCAAGGTCCGCTTGGTTCAAAAAGCCAAGTTCATCGATGAAGAAAAGTGTACGGGTTGCGGGGCCTGTATCAAGGCCTGCCCGGTGACCATCCCTCATGAAATGGACGGCAAAATCGGCGGAACCCGTAAACTCATCTACATGCCTTTTCCGCAGGCCGTACCCAATATGGCGGTGATCGATCCGGAATGCCGGCAAGGTAAAATGCGGTCAAAAGGAGCCTGTGTCGGCGGCTGCGTGGTGGATTGCAGCCAATGCCGGGAATGCCCCATTGCCCTTTGCGTAGCCGCCTGTAAAAAAGAGGGCAAGGACGCGGTACGGCTGTGGCAAGCGGCCAAGAATTTGGATCTGGAAGTAAAGAGCATTGTGGTAGCGGTCGGACTGACGGATGCCAAACCGCCGCAAGGTTTGCACGGTTATGGAATATACGACAATGTCATCACCTATACCCAATTCGAACGGCTCATGAATGCGGGCGGACCCACGGCCGGGCAGATCATCCGGCCTTCGGACCAGAAACACGCGCACAAAATCGCCTGGATCCAATGCGCGGGTCGCGGCTTGGATCATGGGGTCCCCTATTGTTCCAAGGTTTGCTGTATGGTGGCGGCCAAGCAGACCATCATCACCAAAGAGCATAATGCCTCGGTCGAGACCATCATTTATTACAATGATCTTAAAGCTTACGGCAAAGGTTTTTGGGGGTTTTATCAAAAAGCCCTTGAAAACGGGGTCAAATATGTGCGCGCGCGTCCTTATGATGTATTTGAGGATACTGAGACCAAGAATGTTACGGTACGCTATGAAGACCTCGAGAGCGGAAAATTAATGAAAGAGGAGGTGGATTTGCTGGTGCTTTCCACCGGTCTCATTCCCAGCGACCGCAACGCGCGCCTGGCCAAGGTCCTGAACATTCCCCTTGATAAGCTTGGGTTTTTCAAGGAAAAAGATCCTTTAATGGCTCCCTTGGAAACCGAAGTTCCCGGGGTTTATTTATGCGGCGGAGCGACCGGGCCCATTGATATTTCGGAATCGGTGGTCCAGGCGACCGCGGCGGGGATGAAAGCGGTTTTAAGAGCATAGGCGTCATCTGATGGGCTTACTATAAAGAAAGATCTTTTCGAGTCCGTTTGGTTTGAAAATGTTAAGAAGGAATAACGAATAACGAATATCGAATATCGAATATCGAATAATGAATATCGAAGGAAAAGAACGAAGCGGTTGATAGTCTTTGACCTTCTTAATTCGATATTCGGTGTTCGATATTCGATATTTTGGATTATTCAATAACAGTGTCGGATTTATAGACAACAAATGTTCGGTTTTTTAATCATAGGTGCTTAAGCGGGGATTTATTAATGACTGAAGATATTCGAGTAGGCGTATTTGTTT
>RPPU01000945.1 GCA_003819975.1 Desulfobacteraceae bacterium | reverse complement strand
TCTGAATGCGCTTCAAAAACTCGATCCACCGGCGGCAACAGAGGGGATGAATGCGGCTATTCCGGATCAAGCCTATCTGGAACTTGCCAAAAGTTATGACGCGGTTTACGGCGGATTCGGCAATGCTCCCAAATTTCCGAGCGCGCATACTTTCATGTTCTTGCTGCGCTACTGGAAAAGAACCGGGAAAGCCGAAGCCCCGGCTATGGTGGAGAAAAGTTTACAGGCTATGCGGCTGGGCGGGATTTATGACCAGATCGGATATGGATTCCATCGCTATGCCACCGACCGGCAGTGGTTGACCCCGCACTTTGAAAAAATGCTTTACGACCAGGCCATGCTGGTTCTGGTTTATTTGGAAACCTATCAGGCCACGGGCAATCCTTTTTATGCACGCACGGCCGAAGAGATTTTCAGTTATGTCTTGCGCGACATGCAGGCGCCCCGGGGCGGGTTTTACTCGGCCGAAGATGCGGATAGCGAAGGCCGGGAGGGCAAGTTTTATTTATGGAAAGAAGAGGAAATTCGAGAAGCTTTGGGTAAAGAAGAGGCCGAGCCGGTTGTCGAGGCGTTTCATATAACAAAAAACGGCAATTTCCAGGAACCCATGGGAAGTAACGAAGGCGAGAATATTTTACACCGGGCTCAAAGCGTTGGGGCGCAGAATTCCGGAGCGCCGGATTCGGATTTTGAAAACCGGCTGGCCGCGGCCGGGCGCAAGCTCTTTGAAACGCGTGAAAAAAGAATTCATCCCCATAAAGACGACAAGGTGCTCACGGACTGGAACGGT
This sequence comes from Desulfobacteraceae bacterium, assembly GCA_003819975.1. The sequence goes on along the minus strand of RPPU01000945.1, from coordinate 802 downwards.
TTAATGATCGCGGCCCTGGCGCGCGGCAGCCAGGTATTGGGCAAAAAAGAATACGGCACAGCGGCCCGCCGCGCCCTTGATTTCATCTGGAAGCATATGCGTTTAGCCGACGGCCGTCTGCTGCATCGCTATCGCGACGGCGATGCCGCGATTCCGGCTCTGCTGGACGATTATGCGTTTTTGGTCTGGGGACTCCTGGAGCTTTATGAAGCGGATTTCGAAGCAATTGATCTTGAAAAAGCATTGGCGTTGAATGAGATCATGCTGAACTATTTTTGGGACCCGGACAAGGGCGGCTTGTTTTTTGCTCCTCATGACGCCGGAGACCTGCTGGTTCGGAAAAAAGAGATTTATGACGGTGCCATTCCGGCCGGCAATTCCGTGGCCTTGATGAATCTGTTGCGCCTCGGCCGGATGACCGGACGAACGGATTTGACGGAAAAAGCCGCGACCCTGATCGGTTCTTCGGCCGGGTCCGTGAGCCAATACCCGGCCGGGCACACTCATTTCCTATCTGCCTACGATTTCGCCGTGTCGCCGGGTTGTGAACTGGTCATAGCGGGATTCGGCCAATCCCGCGATACCCAAGAAATGCTGGCCAAAGCGCGCAATCCCTTTGTTCCCAATAAAGTCATTCTGTTACGGGATCTGGATCAATCGCAACCGGAGATCGATCGAATCATACCTGGATTAAAGAGTTACATTTCTCTTGATGCCCGGGCTACGGCTTATGTTTGCAGGGAGCAAACTTGCCAAAAACCGACCACAGATGCCGCTGAAATGCTCTCACTGTTGCAGGCCT
>RPPU01000944.1 GCA_003819975.1 Desulfobacteraceae bacterium | reverse complement strand
GTTTGCAGGGCATTGTCCGCGTTTTGTTTGATATTGGCGCCCATCTCTTCCATGGAAGAAGAAGCCTCTTCGGCTGCCGCGGCCTGCTCGGTGGCGCCCTGGGACATCTCCTCGGAACCGGAACTCATTTGCCGGCTCTCCGCGGCCACGTTGTCGGCCGCGTTCTGGACGTCCAGGACCACTTGTTTCAGCCGTTCCACCATGGCCTGCAGGGCTTTGGCCAGCATGCCGATTTCGTCCTTTTGATCCACATCCAGTTTTTGGGTCATATCCCCTGCCGCCATTTGTTCGACATAAGCAACCGCCTTGGCGATCGGCTTGGTAACGCCCAGGGTTAAAACAAGTCCGAAGAATAATGCGATAATGACTCCCAGAATCATACCGATGATGATAACGATCTCAACCCGGGCGGATGTCGCTAAAACCATTTCTTCGGCCGTCTTGGCTTCTTTGTTGTTTAGAAGCACAATTCGGTTCAAGATGTCTTTGGCGGCATAAAATGAAATCGTGTTGGTGACAAGAGTTTGTTGGCTCATTTTATTATAAGCGTCTTCAGTCGGGATATCCTCGAAATCTTTTGCCAGGCTCAAAAATTGTTCATGATTTTGCCACCATTTTTGCCAGGCGGCAATAAACCGGTTCCAAATTTCGGTTTCCTCTTTGGATTTTGAAAGGTTTTCATAGAGCTTCCAAGACTCATCCAGCCGCTTTTTATGTTTCGCGGTAAGCGTATATTGCTCTTCCCGTCCCTTGGCATTGATGTTCCGGGCCAAAAGGGTGTTTTCGTTGTTATCGATGGCCTCCATGGCCTCGCTGATACTGAGGAGGGCCTGGGCGCCGGGCAAGACTCGTTTATTAAAATCATGGAGATGGCTCGTCAGAGTTCGGGCGCCCATTAAACCGAAAAAACCCGCGCAAAGAACCATAAAGGCGACCAGACCGAATCCGCCAAGCAGTTTTACCATTAATTTGATGTTCTTCACGGCTTTTCCTTTCGGTGATGGAACCGGAGTTCACCACGGAACACACGGAATACACGGAAGTTAAAATAACAATAAAAGGGGATTAATCCCGTGAAGCTTGGGATTAAGAGATAAAAATTTTAACCACGAAACAATTTTAAGCAGCACAAAATTGTGTAAATAGGAAAATTATAGTAACAGCAAAAAAGAAAAGAATTTAACCGCGGAACACACGGAACACACGGAAATTATAGTAACAAAAGAGATAAGAAATTTAACCACGAAACAATTTTAAGCAGCACAAAATTGTGTACGAAACAATTTTAAGCAGCACAAAATTGTGTACGAAACAATTTTAAGCAGCACAAAATTGTGTACACACGAAAGTTAAAATAACAAAAGAGAAGAGATTTTAACCACGACCTGCCTGCCGAATAAGTTCTCCGGCAGACAGGAAGATACGAAACAATTTTAACAGGTTCACGGTTCACAATTGAAAGATCAGGCGGATAGGCTGATAGCCTGAAGTCAGAAGTCAAAAGTCAGAATCCGGAATCCGGGAATCAGAATTTGTAATCTGTAATCTTGAATCTGGAATTCAGTTCTTACCCCTTGACCCCTGGGCCCCTGG
>RPPU01000943.1 GCA_003819975.1 Desulfobacteraceae bacterium | reverse complement strand
TTTTAGGGGGGTAGTCGGTTAGCTCCTCCAAGTTGTTGTCAGTACGCTGGAATCACAGGACAAAATTCTTTTTAACAGCATACACGGCCAGCAGCCAAAAATACTAAACAATTGCAATTTGCTGGCAAACCGTAGGAGGAACTAACCGACCACCCCTTTTGTTTTATTCGATGATCCTGCGGGGAAATTTCCCGCCTGCAACCGCGCCGGCGGCATCGGCATACCGGGCCGCCACCAGGTGGTTCTCCTGAAGGGTCGCTAAAATATCGGCCTTCGCATAAAACTTTCCCTCCCCGTTCCGGACCGGGAGGTCCACCACGAAGAAGTCAGAGATGTTCCTCAGCTACTCGGATTTGACACAAATATAACGCCCCATCCCTCTATTTCAACGATCATCCGACCTCTTGTCATACACAGGGACGCTGTCGATGCGGCGGTGCTCATTTTTAGATATTTCGGCGGCGCTCAGCCCAAGTTCCAGAGTCTCCCAATAGCATACAGGCCCTGCCGGAACCGTCTTCCGTTTCTATTGCCCCCCCACCTCCTCCGAAGGCGAGCCCGCATACCTCGGCCACTCACCCCCATAGCCGTTCGAAGTCATACCCCGGGCACTGATCATATGTTTCCGTTCCAAATTACCTTGACCGGCATTTCATTTTTTTGGCCGATAATCATTAAAATCAAGACAAGCGTCGTAAGTAGCACGGTCGATCCGAATCCAGTCGGTTCCATTAATACCCCGGGGTTTAGGCACTGTCGGACTGACAGGAAATGCACTTGCGACCTTTATCCAACGGTTCTTGAGCATGGCGATTTTTTTCACATCTTCGACAGCTTCGGAAAGGTCCTGATCCTGACTGAAAATCAGTGCCACATCGTATTGATCATCCAACGCGAAACGGACGAGAAAATGTCTTGACACCTCTGGTACCCATCACCGCCATCCTGGCCGTCCAGAAATGATTCCAAAACGGTTTGTCAATTTCGGAAGGAACCCCCGTGTAAAAGAAGACATCCTTCAATAGCCAGCCTTTGGTTCGGCAAATAAATTCAGCTAATTTTTTTGGATCATAATTTGGGTATGGATAACCAAAGGCGGCCTTGGCATGATAAAAGAGGTTCTGGCCGTCAAAAAAAGCAGAAACATTTTTTATTTGCGGTTCGGCAGACATTGACAGTCGCTAAAAAAAATAACCCCGCCAGAGGCCTTACGGCTGGTCCAACGGGGGGAAAATACATCTCTTTGATATTTTACTGAACCATTTCGAATAGGATGTCAAGGATTTTGCACAATTAAAAGCCCGGCGCCCCCTTGTGGGGATTGCACCGGGCTCACATTCCGATCGGATCACATCCGGTTTTTCAGATACTCCACCCCGTTGATGAACATCTGAATGCCACCGGTGGGGGCAGAGCCCAGCCCCTCTCCCCTGCGCTTCCGGAGTTCTTTCTCCTTGGTCCAGGCTGGATGGTTGGTGGGATGGTTATAGGCTTCCGGATGGGGCATAAGCCCGAAAACCCGGCCGGTTTCGTCGCAGATCCCCGCAATGTCGAAGAGAGACCCGTTGGGATTAAGGGGAAATTTCCCGCCCG
>RPPU01000942.1 GCA_003819975.1 Desulfobacteraceae bacterium | reverse complement strand
TTTAATTATGGATTTGCAAAAGTTTAGGGAGAATAAGGAATTTTTTTGGACAAAAAACGCGGTAGGAAAAATGATTTTTTATGGCCTTGCGCCGAGCCGGATTAAAAAAATTTTCCGCGCGCCGGACCGGACCGAAGAGGGGATTGCACCGAAGACGGTTGCCATGATGCAAAAAGTCGGTAAGGGCAAGCGACAGACGGAGATTTGGGTAATGTGGCAGAAGGGGAAGGGCGGACAGAAAAAAATAATCGCCGCTTGGCGCTATCCGGGAGTCAGCCCGATAAAAGAAGTTCCCGTTCCGTCGGAAATTTTAGAAGAGTTGACAAAATAAAATAAAAAATCTAGGCTCGGGTGAGCCTGATTTTTTTATAAAAAAAGACCCGAACTGGATTGAACGGACATAACTGGCAGTCCGGGCAATCAGTCCGAGTCGTTTGCGCGTTCAGGGTTCGAGCCCCGGCTTGAGTGGCGTGCCGCAGACGCCGCAGAAGAATTCATTCGTCCGCAGACCGTGGGTAGGGCAGTTGCCCGCGAAGTGGAGTGTGCCGGCCGTCGGCTCGACGACCTCTTCTTTGACTTCGAGCGACCAACCTGGCGGCAGGAAGTCCTCCAAGGTGTTGACCTTCTTCCTTGCTTCCTCGACCGGCATCAAGGTTCCGTCCTGGTTCGTGAGCAGGAAGCGTCCTTTGCCCATCGGCGTTCTGCCGAGGATCTTCCCTTGAGGGTTCTTTTCCTCCTTGAGGAAAGCGATCCAGAATACGGTGAGACCCATTTGCGCTTCTCCTTTCTGTCTTGAGACCTTGTTTTTTGCCTCGTCTTATCTTGGCACCAAGTTTAATAATTGTCAAGGGTTTATATGGCTAAAAAAAGAAAAATTTAGTATAATTGATAAAAGGCAGTGGATAATTTTTAACTGAAATTTATGTTAAAAAAAATCATTTTCCTGGTTGCGGCCTGCGTTTTTTTATTTTCCGGTAATTCGGTTTTAGCCCAGACGGATGCGAACAAATGGTGGGATTTTGAAAAGTGGTCAGTGGATATAAATATTAACAAGGACAGCACGTTTTTGGTCAGGGAAACCCAGACGTTTAATTTTCACGGTAATTACCATTGGGTGAAGAGAGATATTGCTAAAAACAAAGTCAGAGCGATTGGTGAGGTCAAGGTTTTTGATGAAGACGGGCAGGAGCTTGTTCCGCCGGAAATTGAAATTACTGAAAACGCGGTAATGGTAAGCATTAAGCTTAATTTTGATTTGGTTGATACGCAAAAAACCTGGATTTTCGAATACAAAGTTACGGGCGGTCTGGGTTACTTTGAGGAAAGCGAAGAATATAAGGCCCACGATGAACTTTACTGGAACGCCGTTTCCGCGGAGAGGGACGTGCCTATTGGATCGGTTGAGGTTCTGGTCCATCTTCCCGAGACGGTAGCCAAAGAAGAAATGATGCAGACGCTTTATACCGGGCCGGCGGGCAACAATATTCCTTCGGAAACCTACCAAATTGTCGACGGAAAAACTTTTAAATTTTGGGGCAGCGGTATCGGGCCATACGAAAATTTTACGATTGTTGCCGGATGGCCGAGGGGGTT
>RPPU01000941.1 GCA_003819975.1 Desulfobacteraceae bacterium | reverse complement strand
GCTCTACACCTTGGAAGAGACCCGCACCGCCGATCCCGATCTGGCCCGCGCCTTTTCCCGAGCCAGCCTCGAGGGTTGGCTTTATGCTTTTGCCCATCCCGATGAAGCTTTGGACATCACGCTAAAATATATTGACCAAGCCAAGATCCCGGCCAACCGCGTGCACCAAAAATGGATGCTGGCCCGCATGCAGGACTTGATCCGGCCTCCGGATAAGAAAACTCCGTTCGGCCGACTGGATCGCGCCGATTACGAACTGGTAACCCGCGAATTGCTGACCGCCGGATTAATCCCCTCCATTCCGGATTACAACTCCTTTTTTGTCGAGTGAGGCGTTATGGTGTTGCGTAACCGTGGCATTGCTTTCAAGTTGATCTTTTTTTTCACCCTTTGCGGCGGGCTGATTTTCCTCTTGGTTTTCGGATTTAATTACCGCTTTTCCCGCGCCCTGATCCGCGCAAACACCGCGGAGCAGGCTCGCACCCTGGCGCTCTCCAAGGTCAACCGCATCGATGCCACTCTCTTATCCATCCAAAAAATTCCGGAAAGTATGGCTCATTTTCTCGAAAACGGTTCTTACGATCAAGCGGAACTGACCTGGGTTTTACGCGCGCTCGTGCAAAACAACCCCGAGATCTACGGGGCGGCCGTGGCTTTTGAGCCTTATGGTTTTGACGATCGCATGCTTTACTTTGCCCCCTATTTTTATAAAAGCAACGGCCAAATCGCCTTTGTGGACTTAGGCCGCGAATCCTATCAATACCTCCAGGCCGATTGGTACCAAATACCCAAGGCCCTAAATCGACCCGATTGGAGCGAGCCTTATTACGATGAAGGCGGCGGCAATATATTAATGACGACCTATTCCGTGCCGTTTTACAAAAAGGATGGCGATAAAAAACGATTGATCGGAATCGTCACCGCCGACGTCAATCTGACGTCGCTGCAGGAAGTCGTTTCATCCATTAAAGTACTTCGCAGCGGTTACGGCTTTCTTATTTCCAAAAACGGCACGATCGTCACTCATCCCATCAAAGAACTGATCATGAACGAAACCCTGTTTGGCGTGGCCGAGGAACGCAACGATCCCGGCTTGCGCGCCATCGCCCGTAAAATGATCCGGGGCGAATCGGGATTTGTGCCCTTTCAAAGCCTGGCCACGCAACAACCCGGCTGGATTCATTACACGCCCGTGCCGGCCGGCGGCTGGTCCCTGGCTGTTTTTTTTCCACAAGAAGAACTCTTTGCCGACATCGCCCGGCTCAACCGAATCGTGATCGTGCTCGGTCTGGCCGGTCTCTTTTTGCTGGCTTTGGCTGTGGCCGTCATCGCCCGCTCCATTACCCGGCCTTTGCGGGCCATGGCCCAGGCCACCCGCCAAATAGCCCTCGGCAATCTGGATATCGATTTACCTCCGCAAAAGTCGGAAGATGAAGTGGGCCGCCTTTCCGCAGCCTTCTTTTTCATGCGGGAATCCCTTAAGGAATATATCCGCCAACTGACCGCGGCCACTGCTTCGCGGGAGCGCATGCAAAGCGAGCTGCAGATCGCGCACGACATTCAAATGAGTATTCTGCCCAGCGTTTTCCCGCCGTT
>RPPU01000940.1 GCA_003819975.1 Desulfobacteraceae bacterium | reverse complement strand
TGAAACAACGACACGCACCGACACCCTTTACGCACCGACACCTTTTAAAATAGTGAAAATTCCATTTCCGTAGAAGTTTTATTTATATCCGTAGAGGTTAAAGTAATTTCCGCGGAGATTAAATTTATATCCGTATATATTTATCTATTTTCCGTAGAAAATAATGTTCTTTCCGTACTACGGAAATGATTTTTTTCTTTACGGAAAGATTTATAATCTCCACGGAAAGTATTTATTACTTTACGGAAGCGATATAAAAATCTGCGGAAATAGTTTTTTTCTTAACGGAAATGATGAAAAATTTCAAATATTGGTTGCTATTGGGTGTCGTGCGGCTATTGGGTGTCGGTGCGTGTCATTGTTTCACCGGTTAATCGGTTAATAGGACGGTTCATAAATAGGACAGGACAATGGCCTGTCCCTACGGACTTACTACCCTCACATTTCTTCCTACTTCTTACTTCTTTGAGGAACAGGCCGGCCTGTTCCCGACAAAGGAACTCATTGACCATTAACGATTAAAACCCCCTCCGTCCCTCCGTGTCCTTTGCGGTGACATTATCCGTGTTAGTCTGCGTTAGTCCGCGGCGTTTCTATTCTTAGGGCAAATAAAATTCAAAAAATTCAAAATAATAGAACTTCCATGCACAATGCTTCGTTTTACACTTTAAGAAACCAATAAAATATGAGGTACGAAATGTGGAAAAAAGAACGTTTTATTTTGCTATTCTTAGTAATGGCGGTTATAGCCGGTTTTGTCGGGTGCAGCGGCGAAACCGTCGTCACAGCGGAAGAGAAAAAACAAGATGAGGCCATTCCCGTCGAAGTAACTAAAGTCATCAAAGGCAACGTCTCCGCCTATTTCACCGGCACCGCCTCCCTCGAAGCCGAAAACGAAGCCAAAGTGGTGGCGAAAACCTCGGGCGTCGTCGAACAAATTTTCGTCGAAGAAGGCGACAAAATTAAAAAAGACCAGGTCCTCGCCCAACTGGACGACGATAAACTCAGCCTTGACCTGGCCGAAGCCGAAGCCCGCCTGAAACAACTGGAAAAAGAATTCAACCGCACCCAGGAACTCCACCAAAAAAGCATTATCAGCACCGAAATCTACGACCGCGCTAAATCGGAATTCGAGATGCAAAAAACCAAAGTCGACCTGGCCCGCTTAATGAAAAACTACTCGGCGATACGCGCCCCTATCGACGGCGTTATCTCCGGGCGCCTGGTCAAAGTCGGCAACATGGTGCCCCAAAACGAACCCTGCTTTCAAATCGCTGATTTCGATCCCCTCCTGGCTATCCTCTATGCCCCGGAAAAAGAACTGAAAAAACTCCAAAAAAATCAAAAAGCCCTGCTCGAAGTCGATGCGCTCCCAAACGAAGAATTTGCCAGTACAATCCTGCGCATCAGCCCGGTAGTAGACCCACAAACCGGCACCTTTAAAGTAACCGTGGCCGTTACCGACCCGGAAGGCAAACTCAAACCCGGTATGTTCGCCCGCGTGCGCATCGTACACGACGTCCACGGCGATACCCTGCTGCTGCCTAAAGACGCCGTACTCACCGAAGGTAACGAATCCGTGGTCTTCCTGGTTAAAAATA
>RPPU01000939.1 GCA_003819975.1 Desulfobacteraceae bacterium | reverse complement strand
TAACAAGCCGAATTAAAGCGACTGCTTATAGCCGCGCCTGATCCGTGACGTTAATCTCAAGATAAAGTTCTCTATTTTTATCATGATACGTCTTTCGAATTTCTTTTTCAAACCGCAATACCCCAAAGAATCTCTTCCAGCTTAAAACTGATCTTCTTTTCCTTTTTAATGTTCTCAAAATCGATGATGATCTCGGTCGCCTTCCAGGAAATGATCTCCAGCGCCGCCGGCAAGCCGGTATCCTTTTCCGTTTCCGCGTCAAACAATTCGCCCTGGATAAAATAGAGCAACCCATTGCGATTTTTAGTCCTGATCATCAGAGTATAAGTTTTTTTTTGCCGACTGACCAGGACTAAGAAAAACGGCAATAAAAAATCCCGCAAACTCTGACGGCCTTTAACGGCCAAACCGGACGATATTTTCCATGCCAAGTCTTCCAAGTCAAAGGGTTTGGGCGCGTATTGAAAAATGGCTTGATCTTCGGAAAAGGCGCCCATGTCCGCCGACATTTGATCGACAATGACGATGACCGGCAAGCGCGAAAAATGCTTATTCATATAAACCAAAAATTCGAAACCGTTGATCCCCGGTAAATCGAGCCCGGTGATTACGAGATCGACCTTTTCCTCCTCCAAATTTCGAATGGCCTCCTTGACGTTTATGACGGGATTGACCGCGAAATCGGAATTCATAGACAGCAACTTTTTTTGCAAAAATTGCAGCAGGGCAGGATCTTTATCGACCACCAGAAGATTAACCATAATCTATCTAATCCTCACGGTTCATATTGGCATGAATCATACTCATGGTTTTAATTTTTTATATTTTTACTTACCGCATTTCTTTACAAATAATATGCCAAGACTCTCGCGTCTTATCCAATTTCAGGAACGAGAATCTAAATAATCGACTTATTACAACAGGTTAAATGAATTCTGCGTTTCTCAAAAATAACACAAAGATTCCCGATTTCTATTAATTAGGACCGAATAAAGACAGGCTTGAATCAAAAACTCGACTGATATTGTACGATGCCGGCTTTTCTAAATGAGCAAGCGGGGAGGGCTCGTATTCGCTCTTAGATTTCCGCAGCCCACAAGTCGCACCATCTTAAAAAAGCATTGGCAAGTTTCCCGAAAGTAAAGGAATGGGGCAACACAGCAGATAACACTTTGCTGATGAATTAGGGGCGTGTATCACCCCTTGACCCTTCCCCGCATTTAGGATAGATTTTCTCCTTACAAATGCACCATAAAGCCGATCCAGGAAAGGATACCCATGCTCGCTTATTTTAATGGACAATACCTGCCCAAGGAAGAGATCTTCATTTCTCCGGACGACCGCGGCTTTTTGTTCGCCGACGGTCTTTATGAAGTGATCCGCAGCTATAATGGGAGATTGTTTCAAACCGCCGCCCACTTGGAACGGTTGCAAAACGGCGCCCGGGCTCTGCGCTTCAACACAACCGACCTCCAATATTTGGCCGCAGTGGCTGAAAAGCTGATTCAAGAAAATAAGCTGGACCAAGATGACGCCACAGTTTATTTCCAGGTGACGCGCGGGGCAGCCGCACGCACGCACCATTTCCCGTCCGCGGAAACC
>RPPU01000938.1 GCA_003819975.1 Desulfobacteraceae bacterium | reverse complement strand
TGCATCAGTTGGACATCGCCCTTGGCTCGCGCCATGCTGGAGACCAAGGCCGGAGATGTGATCAGGGTGCGCACACCGGCAGGTGAAGAGGAATTGGAGATCGTCGATGTGTGTTATCGGGAAATTGGAGAATAGGGTTCGGGGGTTCGAGGGGGCAAGGGTTCAAGGGTGTCGGAACTACCTGTCTGAAAATATCGAATACCGAATAAATCAAGAGTGCCAAGTTCGCAAGTCCGGCACTCTCGTGGAATATCGAGAGGGCGGGCACGCAGAGCACTAAGAATTTTTCAGACAGGAAGAAAAGGGTATTTGAACGGATCCTATCGGGGAAATGATGCTGCCATTGCTGGAAATGACCTATAAAGAATTAGCCGACGCGTTTACCGAGCAATATAAAAAAGGCCCGGCCTTGGCTAAGGCTTTGTATGGGGAGTTTTTTAAAAACCTGAACCCAAAGGCTTGGCAAGCAGAGGAGATTCAGGCCTCGCCGGGATTGGCGGATCGGCTCAGGGAAGATCTTTCTTTTTCGCCCGGCAAAATAGTCGATGAAATTCACCAGGACGGTCTGACCAAATTCGTGACCGAACTGGCTGACGGGGTCCGGATCGAATCGGTGATTTTACCCCTGAAAACCCATCAGACCGTCTGTATCTCCAGTCAGGTCGGCTGCCGCATGGGTTGCCGGTTTTGTGAGACCGGTAAACTGGGTCTGGCGCGCAACCTGACCGTGGAGGAGATCATAGGCCAGGTTTATACGGCCCGGCGCCGATACGGGCGCAGTATTCGTAACGTGGTCTTTATGGGCATGGGCGAGCCTTTTGACAATTTCGAAAATGTTATTCAGGCGGTGCGGGTGATGAGCGACCAGCGCGGTTTGAATATTGCCCAGCGGCATATCACTCTTTCGACCGCGGGCCGGATCGACGGCATTGAAAAATTAGCCGCATTGAATATCCCCAACTTGAATCTGACCGTGTCGCTCAATGCGCCCAACGACGATTTACGCGGCCGGCTCATGCCGATTCATAACACGGTTTCAATGGTTCGGCTGCAACAAGCTTTACGGGCCTATCCTTTGAAAAAAGGAAATTGGCTCAGTATCGTGTATGTGCTTATTCCGGATGTTAACAACGGCCCGGAACATGCCCGCCAATTGGCTGATTGGCTGCAGCCCTTGCGGGCCAAGGTGAATTTGATTCCGTTCAATCCGGGCAAGAATGCTCCTTTTCGTGCGCCCCATGAAACGGAAATCGATTCGTTCCGCCGGCAGTTGATCGCCCGGCAGATCCAGGTGCAAAAACGCGCGCCCCGCGGCCGGGATTTGATGGCGGCTTGCGGACAATTGGGAAGCGGGATCAGGCAGCAGGGATTAAATTAATAATTACTAATTAATAATTATTAATTGGAAAGCATTTGGAGAAGCATTGGGTTTGAACGATAAAACACGCCAAAAATACGATGCAACGAAATTAACGCCGCAGAAAAAACGATTTTTTAACCGGGATCTCATCAAGCAGCTTTCCTTGCGCAGTCGGGAATTGGAGGCCGGTGAGCTCAGAATCGGAATCGAGGGGAAGCCGCTTTTAAAGATCATAGGCATTAT
>RPPU01000937.1 GCA_003819975.1 Desulfobacteraceae bacterium | reverse complement strand
TGGTCCCGCACCCGTCGGACTTATACACCCGGGCGCCGCCGCCCACATGGATTAATGAAGCCATGCCCATGCCGCGACCGACGATCTTCGGTCCTTTTCTGCGGTTCGGCCAATCCAGTTTTTTACTGACCTCTTGAATGCAGGCCTTTAATTCGCAAGAGGTGATCTTGAACCGTTGCGGAGTCAATTCGCCGGGTTCATTGGCATTGCGCATTCTGAATTCCAGAGGATCAATGCCCGCTTTTTCCGCCAGCTGATCCATATTTGATTCAATGGCGAACGTGGCCTGGGGATTGCCGTAACCGCGCATGGCCTGGGACCAGGTGTTGTTGGTGTAAACGCATTGGGCTTCATAACGGATATGGGGCACTTTATAAAGCGAAGAAATGGGCATCATCATGACCGAGGGCGTGGTCGCGCCCCAAGAAGTATAAGCGCCGTTATCCAGAACCATGGAGATGTCCCGAAAAGTCAATTTACCGTTCGCATCGCAACCCTGGCCGATGCGGATAACGGCCGGCTGCCGGGTGGAAGTATACTTGAATTCTTCTTCACGGGTTCTCACGATCTTGACCGGTTTGCGGGTCACATAGGCCAGCAAAATCGCGATGTATTCGAATCCATAGGTGTCCAGTTTGCTGCCGAATCCGCCGCCGATGACCGGTTTGATGAGCCGAACCTTGCTCTGCTTGAGGCCCATGACTTTAAGGGCATCCTGAAAATCGCGTTGCGCCAAAGAGGGAATCTGGGTGTTGCGGTACACGGTCAGGTTGTTGCGCAAATCGAAATCGGCGATAATGCCTTCGGTTCCCAGGCAACAATGGGTCACCCAGGTGACTGAAAATTCATCTTCAACCGTAAAAGCGGAGGCTTTACGGGCCGCTTCCACGTCGCCGGCCAAAAGTTTCCAGGGCATTTTAAGCAGATTGCTTTTGTTTTCTTCGTGCACCAGGGGCGCGCCTTCGCGCAAAGCTTCGATGGGATCGAAAATGCCGGGCAAGGCTTCATATTCCACTTCGATCAGATCCAGGGCCTCTTCGGCGATTTCCGGGCTGATGGCGGCCACCGCCGCCACCTCGTCACGGTAAGACCGAACTTTATCGGCCTTAAGCACCGGCTGATCTTTCATGACTCCATAACGGATCTGGGGCACATCCGCGGCCGTAATGACCGCCCGGACGCCTAGAAGTTGCTTGGCTCTGGAAGTATCGATCCGCACAATCCGGGCATGCGGATACTTGCTGCGCAGGATTTTACCGAAAAGCATGCCCGGCATGCGTAAATCCTGAATATAAGCGGCTCTGCCCGTGACCTTATCCACGCCATCCCGTTTGGGAATGCGTTTGCCGACACTCATAAAATTCTCCATGCTATCCTCCTGACTTTATGTTTTTTGATCCGTTTTAGGATCGAAAAACATTTACTAAACCGCTTTTTTTGGCCGTACTTCGCCCTTGGTCGAAATGGCCAGACCGGCCTGCTTCACCGATTCGATGATCTGCACATAGCCGGTGCAACGACAGATATTGCCTGCCAAAGCATGGCGGATCTCCTGATCCGTGGGACTGGGATTTTCATCCAACAAGGCTTTAGCCGATAAAATCATACCC
>RPPU01000936.1 GCA_003819975.1 Desulfobacteraceae bacterium | reverse complement strand
GCTCTCTTGCTCCCGCTCCCGGATTTTTTCAGACCAGGCCCGCAAGGCCTCCAGCTCCGCTTCGCGCGCGGACGGGTGCCCGGCCGAATCCGGTTCCGGCTCCGCGCCTTGTTCCAAAATCCGATTAACTTCCTCGTCCGAAATATACATGCCAGGCCATTGGCTCTCCGCTTTTTTGCGCCAAAGCGATTGCATGGCCCTGATGTGCTGTTGCAGCAACAAATCGATACGGCGCAATTCGTCCAGCAAATATTCCCGGTTATGAGCGTAGGCTTCAGTCATGGTTCAATGTCGGTACATTTCTTCTTTTGTCTTTTCCTGTTGCAGGAACCGCTTGATCTCTTCAACTCGGGCCGCGTTGATCTGATAACTGGGGCGCCGATCCGCGCCGGCTTTTTCCACGATTAATCCCATTGCGACCAGATCGTCCAAAACGCTCTGGATCCGGGTTAACTGCTCCTGGATGTTTTGCTCCAACAACCACCAATGGGCAATGCCTTCGATCGTGTCGCGCGCTTCGGGATGAGCAATCAAATAGCGCAGAATATCCGTCAAGAGCCCGGACCCGATCTGTCTTTCGGCAAATTGTCGCGTCGGTTTCATTCCCATTCAACGGAAGCAAAGCAACGATCGTGCCGAAAAAGGGCTTGTCGAGCGGGAACGAGCGGGAGCTAACTATTTGTTTTAAAAGAATATTGTTTTTAGGCGTTTTTCATGTAACCCGAAACTTTATGGCAGGTAGGACAAGCTTTACTCCCTGTTTTTTGATTTTGCATTTTTCAGGATCAAAAAACATTTAGGCTTTTTATTCCAAAACATCAAAAAAGATTATCACTAGAAGAAAAGTAATTAATTAACCCGCTTTTTATGTATCGCCTCATTCCGGCAATCCTTGCCGGAATTCAGGTTTTTTTGATCCTATGTCTTTCAGGGTCAAAAAAACCTAATAGGATAAATTTGGCCTATGCAGCGCATCTTATTGTCCTGATTTAAAAGCTTGCGCATCTATTTGATGCTTGCGGATCAGTTGCCAGAAAGCGCGCCGGTTTTTGCGGGCCGCCTTGGAAGCCTGGGAAATGTTGCCTTGATAGACCCGCAACAGACCCTGAATATAGGTTCGCTCAAAGCAGTCGATCGTCTTGGCCTTGGCTTCTTTGAACGTTTCCTGGCCGCCGCTCCCGTTCAAACGGGGAAACCGAATCTCATCGGCCCCGATCGTGTTTTGCTCGCAAAAAAGAGCAGCCCGTTCGATCACATGCTGCAACTCACGCACATTGCCCGGCCAGTCATGCGCCAACAACTTGCGGAGCGCCGGGGGCTGGAAACCGAGGATTTGCTTTTTCAATTCCCGGCCGTATTGTTTTATAAAATGATCGGCCAGAAGAGGAATATCGTCGCGGCGCTCCCGCAGAGCCGGTAAAGAGAGGGGAAGGACATCCAACCGGTAATAAAGATCTTGACGAATGCGACCGCTCCCCACTGCTTCCGGGATATCCAGGTTGGTGGCGGCGATCACCCGCACATCCGCCCGGCAAATCCGGGTGGATCCAAGTTGACGATACTCCTTTTCCTGCAGAAAACGCAGCAATTTGACCTGGGCCGCCAAGGAAAG
>RPPU01000935.1 GCA_003819975.1 Desulfobacteraceae bacterium | reverse complement strand
CTGGTTTCTGTGCTGGACCCGGACGCAGTCGTGCTCGGCGGCGGGCTATCCAACATAGACGAGTTGTACGGCGAGGGAATAGAGCTTATCCGCAAATACGCTTTTCATCCCCATGTGAACACCCCGATTTTGAAAAACAAGCTGGGCGACTCGGCCGGCGTGATCGGCGCGGCCTGGATCGGGGTGTGAAAGAAAAGGGTTCAAGGGATCCGTAGAGACGATTTTATGTCTCTACGTTCGAGGGATCAAGGGTTAAGAAAAAATGAAGTAGGGGCGACCGGCCGGTCGCCCCTACGCGTGCTATTCGACAGCCTCTTTAGCCCAGAGTCCCAGCAAATGAACCACGACTTCGGATGCTTTTTGCATGTCTTCCAGGGCGACCCATTCGGATTTGGAATGAAAAGCGCCGCCGCCCATGAACAAATTTGGGGTGGGCAAGCCCATGAAGCAGAGGCGGGCGCCGTCGGTGCCGCCGCGGATAAAAGTACGTTTCGGGGTTAAACCGGCTTTGGCCACGGCCTGTTCCGCCTTTTGCAGAACGAGCGGGTGTCGGTCCAAAACGACTTTCATGTTGCGGTAGGACGGAGTGACCTTGAAATCGGCCCGGGCTTTGGGATAGCGCGTCAGGGTCGCATCCAGCAACTTCTGGAGATACTCTTCTTTTTCCCGCAGGCCGTTTTCCTCAAAATCGCGGATAACAATTTTCAGATGAGCGGTTTGAATATTGCCGTTTAGGGAAAGAGGGTGAATGTAGCCCTCTTTTTTTTCGGTGGTTTCCGGGGAGAGGGAATCGTGGGGCAGTTGATCCAATAAGCCCGCGACGATTTTGACGGCGTTGACCATTTTATTTTTGGCGGCGCCGGGATGGGTGTTGATGCCGAAAATCTTAATTTCTACCGTATCGGCGCAAAAGGTTTCATCCTCGATTTCGCCCAATTTTTCGCCGTCCAAAGTATAGCCCAGGTCGGCGCGGATATCCTCAAGGCTGAGGTGGTCCACGCCTTTGCCGACTTCTTCGTCTGGAGTAAAAACGACCCGCACGCGCGGCCGGGGCCGGTCCGGATTTTGGACCAGGAAAGTCAGGGCATCCATGATGGCGGCAATACCGGCTTTGTCGTCCGCGCCGAGCAGGGTCGTGCCGTCGGAGGTGATGATGGTTTTGCCGGTTTTTTCCTTGAGTTCGGGGTGTTCCCGGGCTTGGATCACCAGGCTGGAGGGGAGCGTCAGATCGGTGCCGCAATAATCGCGGTAGATTTGAGGGTTGACGCCGGCGCCGCTGACATCGGGGGAAGTATCCATGTGGGCCAGGAGCGCTACGGTCGGAACCGGGTGTTTTTGATTGGTCTCCAGGGTGGCCAAAACATAGCCCCAGCGGTTTAGTTCGACTTCCTGCAGGCCCAGGCCTTTTAATTCTTGAACCAACACCCGGGCCAGATCGAGTTGTTTTAGGGTGGTGGGAAAAGAATCCGAATCGTAACTGGATTGGGTGTCGATTTTCACATAGGTCAAAAAACGTTCCAACAGGGTCGGGTAGTTCATGAAGATCCTCCTAAAGTAAAAAAGAACATCATTTCGCGCCAAGACGCAAAGGCGCCAAGAAAAAAAGGAAAATT
>RPPU01000934.1 GCA_003819975.1 Desulfobacteraceae bacterium | reverse complement strand
GATTTCGTTTATAAAATGAAGTGGTTATACATAGTAACGCTTCAGGACGGATTCTGGAAGAGCTGCAGATCAGTAAGATCCGAGCAGGCGCGCAACTGAGCCGGAGGAATGGAAAATGGTTGTGGTCAAACGGGAAATTTTTGTGCTGTTTCGCATTATTGTCAGCTGCTTGACAGCCGCAGCCCTGATATTTTTCATCTCATCGCTCTCCGGCGAAGATATGATGAAAAACAATTATGAAGAAAAGAAAATAGAATCATTAATGGATGACATAAACCAGGAATTGAACGTGGGCATTCTGCAACGTGTCGCCCAATTGGGCGAGATTCCCGCTAAAAATCCCTTCCGAAAATTTTACTGTGTCGAATTGGCAAAAGAAGTCCACGAATTATCCAATCTGACCGAAAAGCAGCGGATGCTCTTTGACACCTACAACGTCCGCAATTTCGAAGTACAGCTCAAGCGCATGATGAACTATACCGAAGATTCCGACGTGCAAAGCCTGATGGATGAAATGGAAGTGGTCAAGCGGGAGCTTAAGAATTCAGCCAATCTGCTGGATAAAAAACGCGATCGGCTCATCCGGCAGCGGACCGCCTATGTCATATTGTTTTGCTTGTTTTGGATTATCCTGTACTTATATTACAGCCGCGGCATCATTCTGAAAAAGACAGATCATGATTGACGGCCCACTGAACAGCCCCGTACGGGTGATGCGCGTTAACGTATCGCCCGCTATCGACTTCCGGCAGATATGCATTTTTTCGCGTCCGCGACCCTGCGATCGACCCTGGAATATTGTCAAACACCAACAAAGCTAACGGAATGCCATGTATCTTGATTATTATAAATTAAAAACCAAGCCATTTCAGATCACCGTTGATCCAAAATTCCTTTGGCTGGGCGAGAAGCACAAGGAAGCATTGGCCACCCTGCGCTATGGCATTGTCGATAACCGCGGGTTTTTACTGCTGACCGGTGAAGTCGGAACCGGAAAAACCATTTTGATCAATCGACTTGTCAGTACGCTCAATATCGATACAGTGGTCGCCACCCTGCCGGATCCTGATTTGGAAAGTATGGATTTTTATAACCTGATGGCCGACGGGTTAAAATTTAATCGCACCTTCGACAGCAAGGCTGCTTTTCTGATTGCGCTGCGGGATTTCCTTTATCAGAGCTACGCCAATCAAAAAAATGTCTTATTGGTCATCGACGAAAGCCAGCGACTCAATCACCAATTGATGGAAGATATCCGAGTGCTTTCGAATATCGAACTTCAAGACCGCAAATTAATAAACATCTTCTTCGTTGGACAGCAGGAATTTAATGGCATTTTAAATACGCCGCAAAACCGCGCTTTGGCGCAGCGCATCACGGTCCGTTATCACATCGAAGCCCTGGATATCAAGGAGACCAGTCAGTACATAGCGCATCGACTCAAAGTCGCCGGTTCCAGCGAAATGCTTTTCGACGGCGGTGCCGTTTCTGAAATATTTAAGTTTTCAGGTGGCATACCGCGCTTGATCAACATTATCTGCGATCATGCCTTATTGACGGGGTTCGCCCGGGGGATCAAGAAAATCGGTGTCAATACGGTCCTCGAATGCGCCCAGGAATT
>RPPU01000933.1 GCA_003819975.1 Desulfobacteraceae bacterium | reverse complement strand
TGCCCCCATGGCCCAACTTGGCCGGCACCGGAACGATCCCTTGGTTGACATTATCGCAAAGGGCCACCAAGACATGAATGCTTTTAGCCGGCTCCTGGGCTGAAACCAAAGGCATCAGGACGAGCAGAAAGAACAGAATTCCTATGGTTTTCATCTTTTACTCCTATTGGGCGGCGCCATTCGATACAAGTTCAGAATGCCGTACATGGGTTATATTCCCCCATTGATTCAATGGGATCTTGGCGGGCGCATCACCGTTTTGGCCGGAATGAGTCGTTGCAACCATTTATAAAGCCGATACCGGATCCAGACATAGCAATATCCGGGACGGGTTTCAATCCAGAAGAATATTTTTTCTATTTGCAGAGAAACCAGCAAGGCAAGCGAGGGCCTGAATTTTCGCGGTTGATGTTCATAATAAACCATCTCCCCGTTTTCCCAGGCAACCGAGATTACCGGGACATAGCGGGCGGCCCGCAGCCGCGGCAGCCATGCGCTCAGCCGGGGAGTTGTGGCTTCGATTAGAAAACCGCGCAGGTCGTCGAGGTTAGCGCAGTGGACCTGAAGGGGGTGGCCAATATGCCGGCCAAGAGGGAATTTCGGCGAGAAAAATTTAAAGCGCTTTTCTCCGGGATTAGGCAATCGTTTGCCTTGGATATCATAGGCTTTCGGCAGGATTTCCGCGATCATAGGTTGTAAGTTCAGCGCCTTATTTCAGATTCGAGTGGTTTTTATAACATAGGAGCCCTTTTTTTAAAAGGGATACCCTGCGGGTGCGACAAATATATTAAGCAATATCCCGGATGATGAGTTGGACGATTGTAAATTTTCCAACGCACGATTTAGGTTTTTCATTTGATTGGAAAATTTGACTTCCGGAGCGAATTCGGGTAATGATTACAACCGCGGGTTAATAACCCGTCAGAATCATTAATAAAAGGGGGTTAAGGCATGCCGACGATTGAATTTCAAGGCCATACCTTTAATGTGGATGAAGACGGTTTTATCGATGATTTCAATAATTGGAACAAGACTTGGGTGCAATGGGTTCAACAGCAGGAAGGAATCGAGAATTTGACCGATGAACATTGGAAGGTGATCGATGTTCTGCAGGATTATTATAAAAAGAACGGCATTGCGCCGATGGTCCGGATCCTATCCAAAGTGACCGGGTTTAAACTAAAATATATCTATGAATTATTCCCATCCGGTCCGGGCAAGGGCGCTTGTAAAATGGCGGGTTTGCCCAAACCGACGGGTTGCGTGTAATGTTTTTTTGATCCTGAAAAGCGCAGGATCAAAAAAACATCAAACGGGGCAGACCTGAAAAATAATTTTAGGAAAAAATTGTTTTTCAGGTCTGCCCCTCTCATTCCGGCGCTCTGGTCCGCCTTCATCAGAAGGATGGCGTGATAAACCAGAATATCGATCCTATGCTTTTCAGGACCGATAAAAAATTTACGCTTTTTGGATATAGCCGGCGACCAGGTCGCCAATCTCGCGAGTGCCGTAGCCGCTTTTGCCCGCTTCAAGGGTTCTGACATCGTTCTTCACGGTTTGTTTGATGGCCGCGAGCATGATTCCGGCGGCCTCTTTTTCCCCTAAATATTCCACCATCATCTGGCCGG
>RPPU01000932.1 GCA_003819975.1 Desulfobacteraceae bacterium | reverse complement strand
CGTTAAAAACAACAAATTCTTTTCATCGTCAAAACTTTTAATTCCCCTCTCATACGCGGCAATCCTGGGAGGAGTGACTACGCTTATCGGGACTTCCACCAACTTGATCGTCAACAGCCTGGCCATCGATGCCGGCCTGGCTCCCTTGAAAATGTTCGATTTCATATATATAGGAGCACCGCTTGCGGTAACCGGGGTATTGTATCTTACTTTTTTCTCCGACAAACTTTTACCGGATCATCAACCTCCCGAAGAGAAAATAAATTCCGACTATTTCCTTGAAGCCAGGGTATTAAAAGGCTCATCCTTAATCGGGAAAAATCTCATTAAAAACAGGCTGCGGCACCTGGAAAAAATTTTCTTGACGGAGATCATACGGGACGAGCGGTTAATTTCCCCGGTATCGCCATATGAAGTAATCAAGGAAAACGATACCCTGGTTTTTACCGGGGAAATCGGTAATTTCAAAGACCTGGAAAGGTTTGACAACCTGAAGATTTTCGGGGAAAGCGATGCCATAATAAAAGGGAATTTGCTGGAGGTCGTGGTATCTCATACCTCTGCGTTGGTTGGCAAGAGCATAAAGGATGTGAATTTCCGGGGTCAATTCGATGCGGCGGTGGTGGCGGTAAAGCACAGCGGGAGAAAAGTCGGCGGGAAAATCGGGATTATCGAACTGACGGCGGGCGATGTGCTGGTTCTTGCTCCGGGCAGTGATTTTTATAATATTGAAGCCAATTTAAAGAATTTTTATTTTATCAACCCGGTGAAAGTGAATCCCCGTCTTCTCGGTTACAAGGCCGCGGCAGTGGTTTTACTTTTTCTTGGGGCCATTGCGGCCAATGCCCTGGGTCTTGCCCCTCTTTTCCCGGGCCTGTTGATGGTGCTTTTTTTATTCCTGGTTTTCCGGTTAACCACGGCCGGGGAAATCCAGGACCGCATCGACCTGGACCTGGTATTGCTCATCGGTTCGGCGATAGGAATCTCCGAGGTTATGATGTCAACCGGGGTTTCCCAATGGATTACCGATGGTATCAGCCAACTTTTCCACAGTTATGGGGCATATGGGGGATTCCTGGGGATATACTTTACTACGTTTATTTTGACGCAGTTAGTGACCAACAATGCGGCTGCGGCATTGGGTTTTCCCCTGGCATTTGCCGCGGCGATATCCTTCGAGGCCAATCCCATGCCTTTTGTCATGGCGGTGGCGTACGGCGCCAGCGCCAGCTTGCTCACCCCCTTCGGCTACCAGACTAACCTGCTGGTCTACAGCGCCGGTAATTATAAATTCACCGATTATGTGAAAATCGGACTGCCGCTGTCCGTTATTTACAGCGCCCTGGTATTAATCCTGACCCCTTATTTCTTCCCGTTTTACCGGTAGAGCATTATTTTTCGGAACAGGCAAGCCGCAAGCGGGGGATCCCCGCGTTTGGACCTTCCCTACCCCGTAATCGAATAAGATTAGAATGAGTAATTAAATGTGTTTTAGTTTTTTGCCGTGGCGGATAATATCGCCATTAATAAGATAAAGCACATCTTCGGCGATATTGGTGGTATGGTCGGCTATCCGTTCCAGGTGGCGGGCTATGTGAAGATACTGGATAAAGGTAGCGCTTTTCCCCGG
>RPPU01000931.1 GCA_003819975.1 Desulfobacteraceae bacterium | reverse complement strand
TGGCCGGGTGTTTTGCTTCCCCATAGCGGGGTCCGGGACTGACGGCTTGGATCAATGCCGCCAACTGCAAAGCAGAAGCTATCGGCGTTTTTTGACGCTCCCGCACAATGGCTTTGGCGATCAAACCGGCCTTTTTTTCCTCGCCGAAGCGCTTAAAGAGCTTGGCTAATTCGGCGGCCGACAATTTGTTGACCAGGTCTTGGGCGGTAACATTGGTTTTTGTATTCATGCGCATATCCAGGGGTTCATCCCGATTAAAACTGAAACCGCGGCCCCATTGATCCAATTGCATGCTGGACATACCGAGATCCACCAGCACACCCTGGACCTTCGCTATATTCATTTTTTCAAGGACCTGATCGATGAGGGAAAAATTGGATTGGATCAGCAGGATGCGGTCTCCTGAAGAACTCAGTCTGCGCCCGGCTTGCGCCAAGGCTTCCTGGTCCTGGTCCAGGCCGATAATTTGTCCGCGGCCCTCAAGGACCTTGAGAAGCGCTGCGCTATGCCCGCCGCCACCCAGGGTCGCATCCACATACACCCCCTCCGGCTTGGTCAGCAGATATTGAACGACCTCTTGAACCATGACCGGTTGATGAACAACCTCCGGCCGCAAGTCCATTAAACACCAAGCTCGGAAAGGGATTGGCTGACATCCGGGAAACTCTGTTTGGCTTTTTCAAACTCCGTTTCCCATTTTTCCCTGTCCCAGATCTCAAAGAACTTTAATTCGCCCACCAGAACCACGTCGCGTTTCAGTCCCGCGATTTCCCGCAGATCGGGCGGGATCGTGACCCGGCCTTGTTTAATGGCGCATTCCTGTGCTCCTGAAATAAAATAACGGCGGTAGGTGTTGACCGCATTATCGAACAAAGAAAGCTCGGCTGCCTTGGCTTCAATAGTACGCCAATCATCGCTGCTGAACGCCCACAGGCAATTAAAGTGATTGGTCAAGACCAGGCCTTGCTTTTCCTTGCTGTTGAGCGTCTCTTTAAAACGCGTCGGAATCGCCAAGCGCCCTTTCTCATCCAAAGTATGTTTTGACCGTCCTCTGAACATTTCTGACCTTCGCTTACACTTTATTCCACTTTATTGCACTTTATGACACTTTACGGCTAAAATAGCCTATTTGTCAAGAAAAAAAACACACTTAGCTCCCTTCGGGTGCTTTTTTAAAATAGGTTTTTAGCGAATTTTTCAAGCAGTGGTGTTTCTTATCAACACGTGTCGCGACCTGTGGTTCAGTATCCGGAACATGAATGTTTATTATATTCTCTGAAAATGGACTGATTTCCGAATCAGCCCTTTGACTTTCTCATCTTGAGATAAAGCTTATAAAAGTAAGCCCAGTAATCGCCCAGTTCATGAAAAGTCTTGCAAACCAGGGAGGTAATTCTTAAGATGAAATGATCGGCAATAGAATAAATTCACAACATACTGAAATAATTAATTATTTCATCAAGGAGACTTTAATATGCCCGGCTTGATCGTTTGGAAAAACCAAGAACTTAATAAGTTTAAAAAAGATATGGATCGGCTTTTCTCGAGAGTATGGGAAGAATTTGACATCCCGCTTTTTGCCCGTCCCCTTGTTGATTATATCGACTTATTGGAAACCGAAGATTCCCTGAT
>RPPU01000930.1 GCA_003819975.1 Desulfobacteraceae bacterium | reverse complement strand
TTAATAATTCATAATTATAAATTAATAATTAATAGAAGGTGACGATTATGGGAACATGGACTCAAGATAAAAGAATCATGGCGATCAACACCCCGCTCGGCAAGGACGTGCTGCTCCTGGCCGGAATTCATGGCCAGGAATACATTTCACAACCTTTTTCTTTCGATTTGGAACTTGTCTCCGAGAATAAGGACATCTCTTTCGGGGATATAATCGGCAAAGAAGTGACGGTAACCATCCGGTCCAAGGGATCGCTCGATAATATAAAGGATATCCGCTACATCCATGGCATCATTGCCCGCTTTTTCCAGTCAACAAAACCGGCAACCAAAACCGCCGATAATTCCTTATTCTATCATTATGAAGCCACATTGGTCCCCTACCTATGGCTTTTGACGCAAAGAATGAACTCGCGGATATTTCAAAAAAAATCTGTTCCCGACATTGTCAGAAAAATTATTGAAGAAAAACAATTTATAAAATATAAATTTGAACTTCAGGGAAATAACCTTGAAAGGGAGTATTGCGTCCAATATCAGGAAACAGATTTTAATTTCATTTCAAGGCTTCTTGAAGAAGAAGGCATCCGTTATTACTTTAAGCATGGCGATAAAAATGCCACTTTGATCCTTTCGGATAAAATCGATAACCCTCCCTGTCCTAAACAGGAAACAGCCCAATTTTTAGTCGATAAAACCGAAAAACCAGAAACCGATCTCATTTTCAGCGTTGAAAGAACCGGACAGATTATTCCGGGTAAATTCAGTTTACGCGATTTCAACTATGAACTGCCGCAAAAACATCGCGAAGCGGATACGACCGGGAAAACTCATGGCCCCGGGAAACCGGAACAATATGAAGTATTCGAGTTTCCCGGTAGGTTTTCGGATAACAATGCCGGAAAAGCTTTTGCAAAAATCAAAATGGAAAGCCATGAAGCACGGGCAATGATTCTTGAGGGAGCAGGCGATTGCCGGGCTTTTACCAGCGGTTATTCGTTTGAACTCAAGGAAGCGCAATTAAAAAAACTGGATGGGAAATACCTAATAACTCTTGTGGAACATCTCGCCGATTCCGACCTGTTTTCCGATAAAGGGGGCAGTTATTATGTCAACCATTTTCAATGCATCCCGGCGAATACCCCTTATCGCCCGCTTCAAATCACACCCAAACCCGTGATGCGCGGTCCCCAAACCGCCATTGTGGTGGGTCCCGGAGGCAATAAAGGCGAAGAAATCAATATAGATAAACTGGGTCGAGTGAAAGTTCAATTTCACTGGGACCGTGAAGGTAAGAATAACGACAAGAGTTCCTGTTGGATACGAGTGGCTCAAACGTGGGCCGGCAATCAATGGGGCGCTCAATTCATTCCCCGTACCGGCCACGAGGTGGTCGTGGATTTTCTGGACGGCGACCCGGACCGCCCCCTTATCACCGGTAGTGTTTATCATGAACAAAACAAACTGCCCTATGAAGGCGAATCGACTAAGACTGGCATCAAATCCAAATCCTACCAGGGCAATAAAAGCGTGACCGGTTTCAACGAACTGCGCTTCGAAGACAAGAAAGACAAGGAAGAATTTTATATTCATGCCCAAAAAGATTTTAAAATGGAAGTGGAAAACGATCAAACC
>RPPU01000929.1 GCA_003819975.1 Desulfobacteraceae bacterium | reverse complement strand
TGAGTAGGAGAAAGGGTTCAAGGGGCCAAGGGGTCGGGGGTTCAAGGGTTTAAGAGGAAAAGACAGAAGATAGGGTTCGAGGGGTCAAGGGGCCGGGGGTTCAAGGGAAAAAGACGGAAACCAAGGGATTCAGGGACCACAAAGCCTGAAAATATCGAATATCGAACACTGAATTTTAAATAATGAAGTGGAGGAGGGGAAAGGAAACTATTGTCCAAGGGATCGGTGTGTAGGTTCCTGCTTGCTGAAAGTTTCGCGCAAGGATAAGGTAAACAAGGTATTAAGAGAAAAAACGGGGAGAAGGTTCATAGGCGCTTGGATTCAAGCGGTTAAGGTTAAAATCGGCTTTTTCTTAACCCTTGGTCCCTTGACCCCTCGAACGTAGAGACATAAAATCGTCTCCACGGACCCCTCGAACCCTTTTTTATTAAGTCAGAAATGTACTGTAATTGAATAAAACTAATTTTTGAAAAGGAGTTAATCTCATGAATATGAACGATGTCGTCATTGTTGCAGGTATGCGGACGCCGGTCGGTTCTTTCGGCGGTTCTTTAAAAGATACACCGGTGGTTCAATTGGGAAGTCTGGTGCTCAAAACCACGCTTAAAAAAGCCGGCGTCAAACCGGTGGCTACGGAAAGTGTCACCCAGTTTGAACCGGACTTTTTCAAAGGCCGGGGCCAAGTGGATTTAGAGAAAAAAGGTTATGATTATGCCGATGCTTTGCAGCCGATTCAGGTCGATGAAGTGATCATGGGTAATGTGGTAGCGGCCGGTTTAGGCCAGAACCCGGCCCGGCAAGCCATGATTCATGCCGGTATTCCCAAAGAGACCAATGCTTTTACCATTAACAAAGTTTGTGCTTCGGGCATGAAAGCCGTGGCTTTGGCCGCGCAAGCCATTAAAGCGGGCGATGCCGAGATCATTCTGGCCGGCGGCATGGAGAACATGAGCTTGATTCCCTATAGTCTGCCGGCCGCCCGCTGGGGCGCGCGCATGAACAACGTGGATCTGGTGGACCTGATGGTCTTTGACGGTCTTTTTGAAATTTTTTACGGCTATCACATGGGGCTCACGGCTGAAAATATAGCTGAAAAATACGGCATCTCCAGGCAAGAGCAAGATGAATTGGGCGTTTTAAGTCATGCCCGGGCCCGCTCCGCCATTCAAAAAGGCATTTTCAAAGAAGAGATCGTGCCGGTGCCGTTGCCGCCCAAGAAAGGCGAGACCCAGGTTTTTGATACGGATGAACGGCCCATGGATACCAGCGCCGAAAAAATGGGCAAACTGAAAGCGGCTTTTAAAAAAGACGGAACGGTCACCGCCGGTAATGCTTCCGGTATCAATGACGCTGCCGCCGCTCTGTTGGTCATGTCGGCCGCCAAAGCCAAACAACTCGGCTTGAAACCCTTGGTCAAGGTTCGCGCCTATGCCATGGGCGGCGTGGACCCGGCGTATATGGGCGTGGGTCCGGTTCCGGCGGTCCGAAAAATTCTGGCCAAAGAAAAACTCAAAATCAACGATTTCGGCGTGATCGAACTCAATGAAGCGTTTGCTTCACAGGCCATTGCCTGCGTGCGCGAACTCAAATGCGACATGGAAAAGACCAATGTGTACGGCAGCGGTATTTCCATCG
>RPPU01000928.1 GCA_003819975.1 Desulfobacteraceae bacterium | reverse complement strand
GGGCGCCGCCGCCGCCCAAAGCTATGCCGATTTTTGGAACCATGGAATCACGTCTCTTCTAAAAGATTGTCCGGAAATAGAAGATCAGTATAGCCCATTTTGGTTGGGATGGCATTCTAATTTTTCCCTTTATAATTTAGCTTAATCCAGTATATTTTTCTTAATCGGTATTAAGCGTATCTTTTAAAACACCAATAAAATAGGGCTGATAGAGCCTTTTAGGTTTACATTCATCCTTGACAGAATGGATACAAACGAATATGGTTTGTATACATTCAATAAAAGATGCAAACAAACCTATGAAACCAATCGAAATAGGCACATGGCGATCTCAGCCCGGAGGATTTAAGGCCTTTATTCCCAACCCTTTTCCCCCAAAAACCGGTTTCGCTTTTCATCCTGAAATATTGAAAAAAAACAATGAAGCGACCCGATTGCTGGGCAAACTGGACGGGATTACCAAGCTTCTGCCCGATGTCAATTTTTTTCTGCTCATGTACCTGCGCAAGGAAGCTGCTTCCTCAAGTCAGATCGAAGGAACCATTGCGACCATGCTGGATGCCATTGAAGCGGAAGTAAAACTAAGCGAACACATTCCCAAAGACGTGGATGATATTCTGCATTATCTCAAAGCGCTTAAATACGGGATGAAGCGAGTCAACGAGGGACAATTCCCCCTGGCGCTCCGGTTTGTGCGTGAACTGCATAAAGAGCTCATGGATAAGGCGCGGGCGTCTCATTTTTCCGACCCCGGCGAATTCCGCAAAAGCCAGAATTGGATTGGCGGCACCCGGCCGGATAATGCCCGTTTTGTCCCGCCGCCGGTCAAGGAAATGCAAGCCGCGCTCAACGAATTGGAGCAATTCATCCAAAGCGATGATCCCATCCCGACCGTCATCAAGGCCGGCCTTATTCACGCCCAATTTGAAACCATTCACCCCTTTTTGGACGGCAACGGACGAACCGGCAGAATGCTTATTACTTTTTATTTATGGAAAGAGGGCTACCTGGAGAAGCCGGTTTTATTTTTGTCATCTTATTTTCAAAAACATCAACAACTCTATTACGAAAGACTTTTGGCCTACCACCACGGTCAGGTAGCGGAATGGGTTGATTTTTTTCTGGATGGCGTTACGGCCATAGCCCGTGAAGCCATAGCCGTGGCCGGCCGGATCACCGCCTTGCGCGAGAAAGATCTGGAAAAAATCCAAACATTCGGCAAACGCGCTTCGGAGAGCGCCGTCCCGGTTTTGCCGAAGCTCTACGGCCAGCCCGTTGTCAATACGGCTTTAATTCAAAAATGGACCGGCTTTACGCGCGCCGGAGCCCAAGTAGTTATAGACCGGTTTGTAAAGATCGGAATCCTGACATGTAAAGATGGAGATAAGAAATACGGCCAATCCTATATGTATAAAAAGTATCTTGAAATCTTCATGAATCCCGAAACGATCATTTGAGACAAAGGCTAAACGGAAATTCCGGTTCTTAAACCGTGAACTCCGGATGACAGCCACACGTCATCCGTTCCTGTGAACCTGGAACTTCAATGATGAATTTTGAATCAATCTTGTCGCAGGTGTTTGAGGAAGCGAGGGGATGGGAATGAAAAACTCAGTCACGATAATAAACAACCTG
>RPPU01000927.1 GCA_003819975.1 Desulfobacteraceae bacterium | reverse complement strand
TAAATTCTTTTCCTGAACCTGAACACCTGCCAGCAACAGCATCCCGTCGATGTCTCCAGGGCGCTTTTCCAAAATTATTTTAGCGGCCTTACGTGCATTCAGCGTACTCTCAGCCACCAGGAGCACCTGCCCCATCTTGATATAGGCATCCATATTATCCGGATTATTCTTCACCGCCGCATTGTAGGACTCGACGGCCATGGGGAATTCTCCAAGTTTCATGTAGGCGTCTCCCAGCACCAATCGGGCCGCATCGTTTTCCGGGTTGATCTGAATCACATTTTTAAGCTCAAGCACCGCCTCCTTGTAATTCTTTTCGGTCATAAACTTTTGTGCTTTTTCAAAATGGGCGGTTTCCTGATCCTCTTCCTTGGCGCAACCGAGCACCGCTACAGTAAGTAATAAAGCGAAAAGAAAGGATAAATGTGAAATACGGATCATGTTCGGCTCCATTTTTCAAAATTGCGATGTTGATTCATCTTCCATGGTATTATTCGGCTGCGGATCGTAAAATCTTTACCCGACATCTTTACCGTTACGGCCACCCATTTTCAAGACAATTTACAATGTTTTAAATTACTTCTTTACATTCGACCCCCCATACGATATTATTCGGGCACTTTTTATCAGCAGGGCTTCCGGGGTATTTTGGATCTCGAATCGATGGAAGCGCCTTCCGCCGACAATTATCACACAGGCATAGACAGATGAAACAGCCGATGGCCGAGAGCGGAAAGCGGGAGATGGAGCGCTTTGATTTGAATCTTGCGGCAACGGTATTTCAAAAAAAAGAAAAAGCCCCACCCCACAAACATCCGGTTAAAATGAGGACCAAAAACATCTGCGCCGGCGGCGCTTTTTTATTGACCGACACCCCCTTTCCGGTTGGGACCAGACTGGACGTCGGCATCCGGCTGGCTTTTTTAATCGGGAACAGGGAAAACGAGAGGCAATCGGATGTGCTCCTCACCGGATCGGTAATTCGTACCGATTCCATAGGGATGGCCGTCAAGTTTGACAAAAAGTATCTTTTTTCTCCGGTCTCATCCCAGAAAAACGCCTCATAAGCCGTCACCCCGATGCCGCGCATTATGAGCGCAAGGACAGCAGCATGCGCATCACCCTTCTTGCCGCCAATTTCATCCTCTTCGCCGTATCATTCATCCATTCCCTGCAAATCGGGCTCAACCGGTCAAGCCTTTCCACCTGGACGGCTCTTTGCTTCGGCATTCTCATGATCTTCAATATCCGGTCATTCTGGATTTTCCGCCACAAAATGGTTCTTTCCGGAAAAGCACATCATCAGATCCTGCAATACGATGGTCCCGAAAAGAGAACCTATTTTCGAGTGGTGTATGAGCAAAACCGGAGGCCCCGGATCATTATCAATGACACCATGTTCGACGTGATCGATTTTTCCCAGAAAGGGCTCCGGTTCCTGAACCCAAAGGAACTCCCGCTGCATGGGAGGATTGAAGGAAAAGTGATCTTCCCGGATGGGGACATTATCGACGTGGCCGGAAATATTGAATGGAAGAAAGCTGCCCAGGTCAGCCTGCACCTTTCAACCACCATTTCCCACTCATTCATCAAAAAGGAACTATCCCAGTTGGTGTAACGGAAGAAAAGAGAGGGGT
>RPPU01000926.1 GCA_003819975.1 Desulfobacteraceae bacterium | reverse complement strand
TGCTGGCGCTGAGCAAGGGAGCGGTGATCACGGAGATCAACCTGGTGTATAAAAGCGGGCCTGTGCAATGGCAGTTTTCGCTCAAGGGAGAAAATCTGAGTTTTTCCGGATTGAAGCTGCCTGAAATCGCACCCTCGGAATCGAATGAGGATATAGAGGGGCTGGTGCTGGAAAAGCTGTACCTGTATGAAAAACCCTTTCAATATCTCGATCAGCTCTATCATGAATTTATCCAGGTGCGCCTGTCGCCCCGTTGGCAGACCGAGATCACGACACTGATCAAAAAATGGGTGAACGCCGAACGCACCGCTGGTGTTTACAATTAAGGTGGTAAGCCTGCTTGAAGGTGTCGATAACTTTAGGGGTTATGAACAGGATCAGAGCGGGTATCTAAAAATAGGGCGTTATGAACGCGTCCATGAGAACGTTCTTAACACTTTTTTATTCGCTTTTTGTTACCGAACCAATGAATTAAATACGTTTTGCACATTTGAACAGGCCCTATTAAATGTTTTTTTCTTTTAACCTAAAAAATAAAATAGGGATGGCGGTATGAAGATTACGGTAAACAAAAATGACATGCTGGATGCAATGTCCAAGATCCAGGGACTGGCAGGCCGGCGTAGCAGCCTGGCCATTACGGAGTGTGTTCTGATCCGCGCCGCGCAATCCGGCCTGAACATCACCGCCACCGATCTTGAAAGCGGTTATGAGGGCCTGTTTCCGGCCGCAGTGGAAAAAGAGGGCGCGATCGCCATCAGTGCACGCAAGTTTTATGAAATCATGCGTGAGTTTCCCATGAGCGAAATTCAGATTCAGGAAAACGAAAACCGCAAAATTTCGATCGGCAACGCCAAGGTGCAGTACCATTTAAAGGCGATGAACCCGGAAGATTATCCCGAAACGCCGATTATCGAGGATTTCGATTCCTTCGAAATCGATTCGGCGGCTTTCAAAACCATGATCGAAAAAGCGATTATCATCAGCGGCATCGGCGAGGATAAAAAAGCCCATATCAATGGCGCCTGGTTTGAGCGATTCAGCGATGCGCAGCCGCCGATCATCCGCCTGGTTTCGACCGACGGCAGCCGGCTTTGCAAAAACGATCTTATATATAGCGCTGAAGGCGTCCTGACACGCGGTGAGAACGCATTGATCCCTAAAAAAGGACTGCATGAGATCACCAAATTTCTGTCCGCCAGCGGCAGCGTGCACGTCAGCATTCTGTGCAGCTATTTTGTGGTCAAGAAACCCTCTGAAACCTTTTACATTCGTCTTCTGGAGGGCCAGTTCCCCAAATACGACGAGATCATCTCCCGCACGGAAGGACACCTTGTCGCGCTGGATAAAGAGCCCTTCATGAATATGCTCAAACGCATGTCCATTCTATGCAGCGACAGTTATCGCGCCGCGCTGTTCAGATTCGACTCGGGCAGCCTGACCATCGATGCGAGCAACCCCGAGGTTGGCGAATCCAAAGAGGATATGCCAATCGACTACAATGCGTCACCCATCGAAGTGGCGTTCAATCCCCGGTTTTTCATTGATGCCTTGAACTGTATCGATGAAAATAAAATTTTAATCAACCTATTAAGCGAAGACAAACCTTGTCTGATTCATGGCGCCGAAGACAAAAG
>RPPU01000925.1 GCA_003819975.1 Desulfobacteraceae bacterium | reverse complement strand
GCCGGACCTGGTCAAAGCAAAAAAGACTCAACAGGAAAAGCACTGGCCCATAATTCGCCGGTTGATTGAAGCCGATATGCTTCAATCTCGAAATCAACCGACCAAAAAGCAAATTCATTTCTGGTTCATGGAATGTAGGACGCCTTTGGAACTGATTCGTTTATCCGGGGAACGCCCGGATCTTTGCCGATCTCTTTCATCCCAAAGGGATCTACTGAGTTGTGCGCTGATAAAGGATGAAAAGGCTCTTGAAAAAAAACTACTTGAAGAAGAATTGGCCGAGAAAACAATCGACCGTGCCTATTGGGAGCCCTTGCGAACGGAACTTGGAAAATGGCGGCACGAAAAATCGTCAAAATAAAAAATGATGAAATTGGCGAAATCACCAATAGGCTTGATATCGTGACCGCCATGAAGGTGGCGGATAAAGGGGTCACAATCTGAAGGGATCTCCCGCTTTTGCTGCGTCTCAACAACTTCCGCTCATCGTTTTCGGCGATCTCCATGCAGCCGATGGTCAGCAATTGAGTTTAAGAAACTCTCTGGCCTTTGCGACAAATTCTTCCGGATTTTCCGGTGTGAAACGCAGTTGTTTATAGAATCCGATTTTTCTTCTAATTCCTACGTGTTCATTAAAATCAGCCATATCAAGTTTTAGCGCCCAAAAAGTTGTTCTAATGACCGGCGGTTTATAAATATCTATTGAAATCAGATCACTCTTTTTGATGACAAATGTTTTTGAAAAAAAAGGGAATCTGCATTTCAACTCGATTCTATCGCTATAAATACAATACGCATTGCCCATGCTTTTCTTGCTTGGTCTTGATTCGTACAAAGGGGTGTCGATGTTGTCCATGTTTTTGTCTCCAACGAACATACGCATGCCCTGAGAATCGCGCTTGAGCCCCGAAGCATGGTGAGGTCAAAGAATGAATTCCAGATAATTCTCCCTGGTGATCACCTGAAATTCGGCCCCGGGATAAGCCTTGCGCCACTCCTTGGGCGGGCCTTCTTTTTGCGGGCCGACCATTTGAATTCAAAAGCAAACAGCTTCCCTTCCCGCTCTTCAATGAGGTCCGGTTCCCGACCTTCATAGGTGCGCCAATAGTAGCTCGAACCGGATATCCCTTGATCGGTGCGCTTTTTCAGGCGTTCCACCATCAAAAAATTCTCCCATAATGAGTTGTTAGGTATGATTGGATTTTCCCACTTTCCGAGTCGCCCGGTAATCTCCTCATCACCGCGTCATCAGCGCGAACACGCCCCAGCCCAGGTATTCACGCGTGTATGCGGCATAGCGCTCGGGTTCCGAGGTCAGTTTGGCTCGAACCTCTTTCGCGAACTCGTCGCCGGGATTGGTTTCAAGCCATCGGCGCATGGTGAGCCACTTGGCCGCCTCGTATCTGTCCCAGCCGTCTTGGTCTGCCAGAACCATTTCAACGACGTCGTAGCCAAGGCGGCCGAAAGACGCGAGAAGTTCCGGAAGCATGAGAAAGTCGGAGATTGAGTGGGCAAGACACCCTTTGGCAACATCTTCCGTCGGCGGTAACTGCCGCCAGTAGGGCTCGCCGATGAGGATGATCCCTCCGGGGCGCAGGCTCCGCACCAGAAGTGCGATCGTGCCGGCGACTCCCCCGG
>RPPU01000924.1 GCA_003819975.1 Desulfobacteraceae bacterium | reverse complement strand
CGAATTGATCTCGATCCTGCAAAAAAGCACTACCCTGCGTTGGGAAAAAATATGCAAAACTTTTTTCCTGGACGAAATCCAGGATTTTGCCGGGGAAATCCGGGAATTGGCCGATCAATATTCTTCAAACATACTCAAAAAGTGGGGTGACCGCCTGTTAAAAGATATCCAGGGTTTTGACATGCAGCAAGTGACCAGGACCCTGGAATATTTCCCGGGAATTATCAAAGAAATTGAAACGTTAATGGCGGCTAGCCGACGCAATAGAGGGGAAAACACCGACGCACCAACCATTAAGGAGAACGAGCAGTGAACGAAACCAGGGGAAAAAAGAAAGACAAACCGTTGATTTTCATCGCCGAAGACTCTCCTGAAAGTCTGAAAGCATTGTATCAATTTCTAAAAACCGAAGAATACCGGGTATCGGCCGTAGGAAACGGGAAGCAGGCGTTGGAGATGATCCCGGAACTATTGCCCGACTTGATATTGCTGGATATTATGATGCCGGAGCCGGATGGTTTCACCGTGTGTGAACAATTGCAAAATGATCCCGCCACCAGGGAAATACCCATTATTTTTCTTACGGCCCGGACCGAGAAAGCCGACATTGTCAAAGGCTTTGAACTGGGAGCCGTGGATTATATTACCAAGCCGTTTAACGGGGCGGAATTATTGGCCCGCATCGATACGCACCTGGAATTGAAATTTTCCCGCGAAGCCTTGAAAGAATTAAATGCCACCAAGGATAAATTTTTCTCTATTATTGCCCATGATTTAAAAAATCCGCTGCAAGGATTGTTGTCAGCCGCCGAAGTATTGAACAGTTATTACGATGCCTTTAATGAAGAGAAAAAGAAAGAACTGATCCGGCGTTTCTATAACAGCTCGCAGCAATTCGCCGCCCTGTTGAAAAATCTTTTGACCTGGTCCATGAGCCAGCAAGGCAAGATCAAGTTAACTCCCCAAAAGATCGCTATCGCCGAGATCATAGAAGAGAATCTCGATTTGGTAAAGGAAAACGCCGGGAAAAAGAATATCACCTTGTCTGCCGAATTGGAACGCAATGCTTTTGCCTGGGCAGACAAAGATATGATTCGCACAGTGTTTCGTAACCTCCTGTCTAATGCCGTAAAATTCACGAATCGCGGCGGTGAAGTAATAGTTAAAACCCGTATCGTTGAAAATCGTATTGAGATTATCATTGGCGACAACGGGGTGGGCATTGACCCGGAAGATATACCCAATCTATTCAAGGTAGATACGCATATCACCACGAAGGGAACCGCCGGTGAGAAAGGAACCGGCCTGGGATTAATACTTTGCAAAGAGTTCGTGGAAAAGAATAACGGCACCATCGATGTAGTCAGTACCCCCGGCAAAGGAACGACCTTCACTACTTCTTTGCCGCTGTACCAATTGATAAACCACGGCGCCCAACCGCACTGATTACTTTTATATGCCTGCGGCGACCAGGGGGGCTCTTTTCGTGAAAACCGCCCCCCTACCCCCCCCCGTAAAAGCTTTTTATAGACGGTGAATTTAGACCCTGTTCAAAGCTTGACTTTACAGCCATAAACAACTATACTACACTTTTGTTTTACATTGCCCGGTTTATAGCGCTCGATAAGCGACGAGGTAAACAAT
>RPPU01000923.1 GCA_003819975.1 Desulfobacteraceae bacterium | reverse complement strand
TTAAAAAAGGCCAAAGGCGGGACATTCGCGTGTGCCAAAAATTCTTTACGTCTGGTCGGCCTTTTGAATCTGGGACCCCGGCGGAGCGTCGCCCTGATAGAAGTCGACGAGCAGTGGTTGATCTTGGGGGTCACGGCGGACCGAATCACATTGCTGGACAAAAGAACCAAACCGCCCCGGGATCCCGCCGCGGTCCGGGAGCCCGCCGCCGGGTTTCAAGCTTTGTTGCGGCAAACTCTTTTTAAAAACGCTTCTAAAAAACGGGAAATGCCGGAGAGCGATGAGAGCAAAATCGAGAAAAACGAATAAGGGACTCTTTCTGCTTCTATGTCTCCTGATTTTAGGAGTTGCGGCGGGCGAGATCGGGGCGCAGCAGCTCCCGCTCCTGCCGAATATTCGTATCGGTTTGGAGCCGGCCAATAAGCCCGAGCAGGTTTCCGTGCTCCTGCAAGTTCTATTGCTGCTGACCGTGCTTTCTCTGGCTCCGGCCATTCTGATCATGATGACCTCCTTCATCCGGTTATCCATTGTCTTTTCACTGTTGCGCCAAGCTTTGGGAACCCAGCAAATGCCGCCCAACCAGGTTATGCTGGGCCTGGCCTTGTTGCTGACTTTTTTCATTATGACGCCGGTTTACAATGAGGTCAACAAAGAGGCCTTGAAACCCTATTTGGCCGAAGAAATTTCCCAGTCCGAGGCGTTGAATCGGGCCCTCAAACCGATCCGGGCTTTCATGCTTAAGCAGACCCGTAAGAAGGACATCTCTTTGTTCCTGGAAATTTCCAAATCGGAAAAACCAAAAAACCTGGACGAGATTCCCACGATCGTGCTGATTTCCGCTTTCAGTATCAGCGAATTGAAGACGGCTTTTCAGATCGGGTTCGTTATTTATATTCCTTTTCTGGTGATCGATATGGTGGTGGCCAGTGTCTTGCTTTCCATGGGCATGATGATGTTGCCGCCTTTTATGGTCTCTTTGCCTTTTAAATTGATGCTTTTTGTCCTGATCGACGGGTGGTACCTGCTGATCGGGTCCATGGTAAAAAGTTTCGGATGAGGTTCAAAACATGACACCCGAATTTGTAATCAGCTTGGCCGGAGAAGCCATCAAAATAACCCTTTTGTTGTCCGCGCCGCTCCTGGGCGTGGGACTGGTGGTCGGGTTGCTGATCGCCATATTGCAAGCCACAACCCAGATCCAGGAAATGACCTTGACTTTTGTGCCTAAAATCGTGCTTGTGCTTTTGACTCTTTTAGCCGCCATGCCTTGGATGATCAGCAAAATTTCGACTTTCACGGCTCAAATCATCACCAGCATACCGCAAATAATCAGGTGAAATGGACTCGAAATGCCCATGCCTTTTGAATCATACGCGGAGCTTCAAGGCTTTTTCTGGGTTTTTATCCGGATCAGCATCATTGTCTTTTTTTTGCCGCTGCTGGGCGCCCGCGGTATCCCTTCGATTTGGAAAATCGGGTTTGCGCTGGCGCTCACGCTGCTTTTAATTCCCCAGGTGCGCTTGCCCGCATCTTATCCGGAAACCACTCCGGAACTGCTGCTGGGACTCGCCGCGGAATTCGTATTCGGTTTTGTGCTGGTATTCGGGGTCCGCATCCTTTTGGCTTCGGTGCAGATGGCCGGGCA
>RPPU01000922.1 GCA_003819975.1 Desulfobacteraceae bacterium | reverse complement strand
TCCCTGCATACCCACGATCATGTCCTGAAGGAATTGGAGCTGTACTCTCCCTTTGTTAGCAAAGGCTCATATTTGGTACTTCCCGATACGTTCATCGAATTTTTCCCGCGCGGTTATTATGCGGATCGCCCATGGGATGTCGGCAACAATCCATATACTGCGATGAAAAAATTCATGCAAGATAGAGATGACTTTATCATTGATCGTGAGTTGTCCGACAAATTATTGATCACTGAATCCTTTGACGGGTATCTGAAAAGAGTCAAGTGAATGGAGACACTTGATGATTGAAATTGCTGATTCGGCAACCATTTCCAAGATGGCTGATATCGAGGAGTCGGTCAAGGGAACCAAGATAATCATTGGACCGTTTGTCCGGGTGGATTCGTTTGTAAAAATCAAACCGGTTGGAGGGCTTGGCGATATTGTGATCGGTGACCATACCTATATCAACTCCGGAACGGTCATCTATTCGGGGAACGGGGTCCGCATCGGAAGCGGGGTGCTAATCGCCGCCAATTGCACTATTGCACCGGTCAATCATGAATTCCGTTCACGCAGCCAGAGCATTCTCGATCAGAGGTTCTCTCCCAGTAAAGGCGGAATCGTCATCGAAGATGATGTTTGGATCGGCGCCAATACCGTGATCCTGGATGGGTCTTATATTCAGAGGGGTGTTGTCGTGGGTGCCGGTTCGATCGTCCGGGGAGTTCTGGAAGCCTATTCCATTTATGCCGGTGCGCCGTTAAAAACAATCGGGAAAAGAGAATAGAGCATGTGGAAAAAATGGTTGTCTTTTCGACATTATCGGTTGGTGAGAGGACCCCTCACCTACAATCAGGACGGGTTGGCGACGAAACACAATTGCGATTTTATCCACGATCCCAGGTTTGCCGGTGCGTATCAAAGAGGAAAGGAAACCGGGTCGTGGCGGGGAGCCGAAATCCATTGGCGGGCGTATGTGGCCTGTTGGGCGGCGGAAAGAGCCTGCGGAATAGCGGGCGATTTTGTCGAATGTGGTGTGAATAAAGGCGGGCTTGCGCGTACGGTCATGGAATACGTAGATTTCGCTCATTTACCTAAAACTTTTTTTCTGCTGGATACCTTTTCTGGATTGGTTGAAAAATATATTTCTCCTCAAGAACAGAAAGAGGGAATCCTCCCCGGAGGATATGAGGAGTGTCACGAACATGTATTGCAGGTGTTTAGTAAATTCGGGAATGTCAAAATCATACGTGGAGCGGTGCCGGAAACGCTGGAACTTGTGAACAGCCGGAAAGTCGCTTATTTATCGTTAGACATGAATTGTACTGAACCCGAAATCGCTGCCGCTGAGTTTTTTTGGGATAAAATGGAAAAGGGAGCAATGGTATTGATCGATGATTATGGGTGGAAGGGACACATTGTTCAGAAAAAAGCCTTTGACGATTTCGCATGCAGAAAACAGGCTCAATTGCTTTCGCTTCCAACCGGACAAGGCCTGATCATCAAATAAAAGCAAGGGGACAAATGGGGACTGAAAATCATCCCACACCGCATCTTTTGGTAAGCATCGGTATGCCGGTTTTCAATGGGGAAAAGCTAATCAAGCGAGCATTGGATTCATTATTGACCCAGGATTATAAAAATCTGGAAATTGTCGTGTC
>RPPU01000921.1 GCA_003819975.1 Desulfobacteraceae bacterium | reverse complement strand
CTTTTCCCCACGGGGAATTAATGTAAAAATTTAGTTTTCACTAAACCCACCGCCTCTGGCGGTGGACCCGGATAGGTTCTACCGATCCGGCGGGAAATTCTTTAGACTTTTGCCTTTAAAGCTCCAAAAGATTGCTTGAAAAATTTAAAGGTTGAGTGGCAATTTTTGGAGCGCGGCAGCCAGGGCTGAAGCCCTCGCGTGACCTGTCGCCGCTTTTAAAGCGCGGACCAGGGCAGGAGCCCTCGTCTGACGCGTCCGCGCATTCCAAAGGCGATCTGCAAATAGAATAAATTCAAGGTGATCGACATTAAAATTTTATCAAGGTGACTCTTTCTGCGCCCCCTTTAGGGGGCTTCCTGATGCCACCGGCTATGCGGGTGGAGTATCACATAATTTGATCAATCTATTCATGACCCTGATTCCCTAAAAAGCCGGGTCGGCCTCATTTTTTTCGCTTGCCTCTCCATTCAGCCTGATTTATACTTTGACCGATTAAAAGCAAGTTCTTGCCGCATACCTGTTATGCGGGGCAAAAGGCGCGGTAATTTAACAATGCTTTGGGATAAGTCGTTTGAAAAAAGATTTCCTGAACTCCCGCGGTTGGCTCCGGCTTGCCCGGGTTCAGATCCATCAATTAAAAAAGGAGGGGATAAGATGAATACCATTCAAAAGCTTATCATTTTGATGGCGGTGATAGGGATTTTCTTTATCGCGCCTGTTGCTTTGGCGGATCCGGATATCGAGCCGCAATATCAGGATCCTGGTTCTCCTGGTTCATGGCCGTCGCCGGGGCCCGGATATTTTGGCGGCGGTAGCTATAGCTCGTGCGAGCCCGCAGAAGGATTTGAATGTACGATGCCGAATGGAACAACCGGCATGCTGGCTTGTCAAACGTGCCGGCTTTATAGACAATACTGGTACGGTTGGACGTATGTCGGCACGGAAAGATATTGTGAAGAATGTCATCAATGATATTCTGAACCGTTTCATTCCGCTTTTTTTTCTTTTCGATGAGGCACGCGTTTTCGTTTCGGCCGCGCCGCCGGCTGAGGAGCGTTGGTACGGCGTTGCGGACGGCGTGTTAGTCAGCGTCAGCACGTTCGAACAAAACGATATACTTTGGTGACGTCCGAAGGTCGGGCGATTCCGGCCGGCACGGGTTACCATGCCGAAGAAGCGCGTCATGAAAATGGGGACGTTGGTTCTAAAGCAATTTACCTAAAATGGAAAATAACATACAAAAAGGCTAAGGATATTTTTAAATTGTTTTAGAACCAACGTCCCCATTCAATACAAAAAGCCGACCAGTTTCAAATCGTCATAACAGAGAAAATCATTGACTTCCACCGGGGGCCGCTTTTCCAGCATTTCCCAATTGA
Source organism: Desulfobacteraceae bacterium (assembly GCA_003819975.1). The sequence goes on along the minus strand of RPPU01000921.1, from coordinate 269 downwards.
GTTTCATGTTCAGGGGACTGTGCTTGGTGCAGGCTGTTTCCAGTTCCCGGATTCCCCGGCGCTGTTGTTCCGAAAGCCCCTGGGCGCGCAATAGATCCATGTCTTATCTCTCCTGCGGGTTTTGGCGGAACAGTCGTCCGCTGAATGGTCACCTATTAAAAGGCCCCTTGTCAAGGGAAAAAGATACCTACTGCACGGAAAATATCTTCCCCCGTGACACTATAAAGCGTGATTAGTCCGCCGACCAGATTTCAAGTCCTTCTGCCGCG
>RPPU01000920.1 GCA_003819975.1 Desulfobacteraceae bacterium | reverse complement strand
CTAAATACCGCCGCCCCTTTGCATTGAGTTGTTCCGAAGGGAATACCCGGTCCTCCCAGGAAAAGCCATCTTTGCGCAAATCCAGGGATAAGTCCAGTACCTTGACCCCCTGTTCCAATAACAATCGCTTAATAAGACCGGTGTTTTGTTTCAACTTCAGGGTGAATTCCCGGGGAAAATAATCCTCTCCCGTCTCGACATCGATGGGCGTCAAATAAAAGATCAACTGGATTTGCTGGGACTTTAACAACCTGGGTATTTCCAGCATGGCTTTAAGTTTGCGATGATCGGGTTTCAATGCCGGCATATAATAGAGGAAGAGTTTTTTGCGAATATCGGTTTCGCGATTTTCTTTTTTAGGGAGGGTTTCGAAATCGCGTATTGTTCCCACCTGTTTGGGACCGTCTAATACCGGTTTGTTTAAGTATTCCTCGCGGCTGATGGCGCGGAGATCATAACCGAAGGCCCGCAAAGGCTTGTAAAAAGCAGATAATAATCTTCCCGGCAGGCCGCCCTTGAGCAGGATTTTCTCTTTCTCAAATTGGTAATGCGGGTTCCAATCCCACTGCGGAGAAAAAGAACGCATATTGATGGGAATAATAATGACCCCCGGCTGATTCTCCTGCTTTACAATATACCGGCAAAATTCCAGGAATATCTCTACCTGGTACGCTGCATGAGCGACATTCCCAATGCGCCTGTCGTGATTCATCTCCCGCAGCATTTGGGTTACCGTCCGTTTATCCCTGTCGTCTTTAGATAAAGTATAATCGGTACAGTCGGTTAAGTAAATAACGGCGGCTTTTTCTTTTTTTAAATAACGGTTCAAGTCGTCCAATTCCTTGAATTCGATGTTATGGTAGCCGACCAGGGTTTGCAAGATAAGAACCGCCAGTATCAACAAAACCGATTTAATAAAAAATTTTTTCACGTTCGGTTTTTTAGCGGTTGATAATATATTTATGTACGGCGCGGTTATGTTCGTCGAGGGTGGTGGAGAAATAGTGGGACTTAGAATCCTTGGCTACAAAGTAAAGGTAATTGGTGTTTTCCGGGTAGAGGGCGGCTTCGATGGAATCGAAGCCGGGGTTGCAAATAGGGCCGGGTGGCAAGCCCCGGTACAACCGCGTGTTGTATGGGGAATCGTATTTTAATTCGTTCCAGCCCAGTTTGCCTTCGTAGATGTTGTCCCGCTTGAGGGCATAAATAATGGTGGGATCGCAATCCATGCCCATGTGTTGTTTCAACCGGTTATGAAAGACCGAGGAGATTAAAAACCGCTCTTCCCGCGACGAGGTTTCTTTTTCGATCAAAGAGGCTATAGTCAACACCTGGCGGACAGAGAGGTTAATCTCGCCGGCGCGCCACTTCATGGTATCGGAAAAGTTTTCTTTAAAACGGTTCACCATTAATTCCACGGCCTCCGCGGCGGTAATGCCCCGGTGCACCAGGTAAGTGTCGGGATAAAGATAACCTTCCAGGTCGGGGGCCGTTGGGTCTAGCGAGCGAATTAAGCGGGGCGAGGCGGCATAACGGATAAATTCCCGGGCCTCGATGCGAATATCGCGATAACCGGCCCAGCATTCGGCTGTTTCATTAATAATCAAACCCTCGCGGATGGTTAACTTATGAAGCATAATAATTCCCT
>RPPU01000919.1 GCA_003819975.1 Desulfobacteraceae bacterium | reverse complement strand
GGCCTCGCTTTTTTCCAGAGGCCGAACCCAGATGTTCATCACTCCCTTGTTCGAGGGCGCGAGATAAGCCAGGCTGGAGCCGTCGGAAGAAAGCCGAAGAGATCCATAGACCGGATTCCCGAAAAGGACCTCGCGGGGAATCAGGTCCGGAGGATTTTGGCCGGCCTCATTTTCAGCGGTCGGATGCGCGGCGAGGAGGGTCAAAAAAAGGATGAAAAGAAACAAGACGAGGATAAAAACTTTTTTCATCGAATTTCTCCAAAATTGGATTTTTGAATTCCGTCAAGCGTGTTCGGAAATTCCAGGGAGGGTTCAATGTCGACCGGGAGAGCTTGGGGACTCTTCGCAAATGCTTGAAATTTGTATCCATGATTTTTTTGAGAAGGGAGCAAGCGGTGGCTTTGCCGGGGATGGTTCCCGCTAAGGAAATGTTCTTGCGCTTTCGACCCCCGACATTGAAGGAAAGATGGGGTGCAAAGCGATATATTATGCTAAGCGATGTATGCCTGGTAAAAAAAACTCCTCTTTTTTTTGAATAAAGGATCAGGGGATGCGCGTTCTTGGATCGAATCTCCGGGCGAGTCTGGAGGAAGTTGACCGCCGGGCCAAGTCCGGCTGTTTGTTGTCTTGATTTGATCATTTCTTTTTTAAAACTTTCAAAAGCTTGGTCAAGCCGATATAGAGCAGAAAGGCCGATCCCAGGCAAATCGGAATGATCCAATAGCCGAGAACTTCCGTTCTCGCGCCCTCGGGTTTGACGGACAGGCCGAAAAGAAGGGTGCCTTTTTCGAACAGAAAGAGTCCGACGCGACCCGGAAAAAAAACTTTCAGCAGGCCGATTAAAGCCAGGGAAACGGCCAGCGCATATCCGAAGACGAAAATGATTCCGGCGAATATCTTTTTGACGCCGCCGACGAAATGGTAATAAAGACCTCTCAGGACATCCTTCGGCTTAAGCGATTTTGAAGCTTTTGTCAGAAGCCTTTCGGCCAGCATGGGTTTGACATAGGTTTCCGGCTCGCCCAAGCGTTCGATGGCGTTGAGGAGCCGTTCCGATTCGGACTCCGAGGGTTCGCTCTGGAGGCTTTCCAGAAGGTGGCCCTTGATCTCCAGAATCAATTCCTGCTTCTGGGTTTCATCTAGGGCCCGCAGCCAACGATCCAGGCGGCGGAAATATTGAGCCCAGATCTTTTCGGCGACTTTATCGGTGAAGAGGCTTTTTTCACTCATATCTTGCCCTCCATGAGACTCTCCAAGGAGATGTTGAACCGAAGCCAGGACTTTTTGATCTCAGCCAAGGCTGATTGTCCCTTGGCCGTGATGGCATAGTACTTGCGGGGAATTCCAGATTCTTTTTCTTCCCAACGGGAAGAGATCAGGTCTTCCTTTTTCAGCCGGTTGAGCAGGGGATAAATCGTTCCTTCGGAGATGTCCAGTTCGGAGGCCGTTTTAATGACTTTAATGAGCTCGTACCCATAGAATTCACGTTTTTGGAGACAAAGCAAAATGATGAAATCCAGCATGCCCTTGCGGACTTGAGACTCCCAGTTTCCGATCCAAGCTTCGTTTTTTGAAGTCATATTCCTGTTCTCACGAAAAACACTGTATCACAACTTATTATGTAATGCAAGGTATATTTTTATTCCGACCT
>RPPU01000918.1 GCA_003819975.1 Desulfobacteraceae bacterium | reverse complement strand
GGTGAAGGTCAATGAAAAATGGGGTTATATCGATAAAACCGGCAAAATGGCCGTTTCGCCTCAATACGATGAGGCCGATGCTTTCAACAACGGCTTGGCCCGGGTCCGGACCGGTAAGCACTTCGCCTATGTCGACACTAAAGGAAAAACCGTTTGGATGGCCCAGCCCGGCTTGACGGCCAAGCAATTCGCGGAGAGCCTAAAACAGACCGTTGAAGGCCCTGCCGTCAGCGTGGATTCTAACGGCCTGCGTACCCTCAAAGCTGATGTAGTCGCGGACCAGTATGTGCGGCAACGCCCCGAATGGCGTAAGCTCCTGGAAACGCGCTTGCAGGCGGTTTCGGATTATTTGGAAAAGAACTTTAAAATCCGCCTGGCCGTGATCTCCGTATTGCCCTGGGAATCGCCCGAATTCGACGAACGTAAAAATCCGGATGCCCATTTCATGACCCTATACGACAATCTCGTTTACACGGTCCCGCCTCTGGATGCCGAGATCGTCATCGGTTTTACCGGTCAAAAACGCCGCGGCGCCCAAATCGGCCAATCCGGTTTTTACGGTCAGCATGTTCTGATGCTCGAACTCAAGGAAGACAAGGTTGACCTGGAAACCTTGATCCGGGAGTGCTCCATCCATGAGATTTTTCATCTGTTCGGCGCGTTTCATGTCAATGATAAGCAGTCCATTATGTTTCGCAAAACCGGGTTTAATCCCAAAGCCGGCCTGGAGCAATGGACCCTGGATGCGGATACCCGCCGCCAAATGGACCTGATGCATGATTATAATTTTTGGGCCGGTATGGACGGGCTGGACCATGAGAAGATCAAACAGGCCGCCAAGGTTTTCAGCGAAGGACACAATGCCGAAGAAGGCGACAACGGCGAGGATTACCGCGGAAGCTTTACCGTGGCCGAAGGCTATTACAGCCGCGGCCGGCGCCTGGAACGCCGTGGAGATTTGGCCGGCGCTGTTCAGCACTATCGAAAAGCCATTACCCTGACAAAAGAGTCGCCCGATTATGGTTATTACGGCCGCTTGGCCGATGTGCTGCTCAGGCAAGGCCGTTTCTCTGAAGGTTATGAAATGCTGAAAAGATGCCTCGAAATAAAACCGGGCGACTATTACTGGCATTGGTTCCTGGCCAATGCCCTGGAAGAGCAGCGCGAGCGGGACGCGGCTTTTGTACAATGCCGCGACGGCGTCACTCCGGCTTTGGCTAAAATCTTTCAGCATTATGCACAGAACCGGGCCATTCCCGCGGAAGCCCTGGCCGAATTCCAACAAGCCGCGCTCCTCGCCAAAGACAAGGCTTTTTACCACTATGCTTTGGCCCGCGCTTTAAACAATCGCAACCGCAACAAAGAAGCCCTGGCTGCGTTCCAACAGGCCGTTACCCTGGCGCCGGACAACGCCTATTATAAGGAATGGGTCGAAAAAGTACAGAAGTTGATTGGCCCGGAAAAATAAATGAATTTTTTGCCGCAGACTTCGGCTAAATAGCGGTAGACAAGAGCGACATTTGATTAGTCCCTTGGTCTTAACAGGCGGTGGCTCTGCGGTTACGGAGCCAGCGATTCCCTTCCGTTAATCCAGTTAAAAACTCATTTGATCTTCCTTTTTTAATTTTTTTATTGAAAAACAATTTGGAAT
>RPPU01000917.1 GCA_003819975.1 Desulfobacteraceae bacterium | reverse complement strand
GTTCATCTTCATTCTTCAGCATAATCGACTCCTGAAAAAATCGGGTGATTTAAGTCCTCTCTTTTCCTGCACGACTCACTCCTTGGCGGCTTCAGCCAACCAAGCCAGCACTTCTTCTTTCTTGGGAATCTTACCCACGGATTTGACCTTGCCGTTGACCACCACGGCCGGGGTGCCGAAAACGCCGTATTGGGCGATTTTCTTAATGTCCGTCACCTTTTCAATGTCGGCCGCGATATTGGCCTCGGCCACGGTATTACGGACCATTTCCTCGGTTTGCTTGCAGCGCACGCAACCCGGACCTAAAATTTCGATTTCCATAACTTTTCTCCTTTCAGGTTGAAAGACTATCCAGTGCTCGATCCTTCGCAATCGCCGGCGGAATCGCCGGACGGCCGCGGAATCCAAAAAAGATAAACCATGAGATAACCGCCGGCCAGCAAAAAAGACGCATCGCGGAAAAAATACCAGGTCATGAGCGATGCGCCGGCCGGGTCGGTGTTCGTGGAAAAACAACCGCAATGGATATCCAAGCCGCGAATGACATTAAATACCAAAGCCGCGAAAAATGTCCCCAACAAGGCATTGGACCAAAGAACGGCGCCGGGGAGCCAAATCCCGGCGGCGAGGCATAGGCCCAGTACCAGTTCCAACCAGGGCAGGATCAAAGCGGCCAGGTTGATCAATGAACCCGGAAGAATTTGATAAAGGTAAACGGCTTTGGCAAACTCTGCGGGGTGCAGAATCTTGTCGACACCAGCGTAAAGAAAGACAACGGCAAGGAACAGGCGAGCCGCCAGAGATAGCCAGTCCGATAGTCGTTTTGGTTTCATCAGGATTACTTTCATAATTGCCCTCAATATGGCAAGCAGAAGCCGCTTGCCGAGGGTATCCGACTTGTTAGGGGTATGATTATGGCTCACGATAGGCTCCTGTTTCAATGGGGTAGCCCCGTGTTTTCCAAACCGTCAAGCCGTTGAGAATGACTTTAACATTGGAATATCCCATATCGCGCAACTCAAGGGCCAAATCTTCGCCCAAGGAGCATGATTCACCTTCGCAATAAGCGATGATAATGGCTTTGCGATCCGTCACTTTCTTGAAAAAAGAATCCAAGTATTGATCTACGTCCTGCCAGGGCACGTTCAATGCCCCGGCAATATGACCTTCGGCATAAAGCTGCGGCGAACGGGCGTCCACGAAAAGCGCTTCCCGGGTCAGATGAAATTCCCAGGCCTGTTCCGCCGAAAGGATCAGACTGTCGCCGGCGGCGGTTTTCAACCGGGCTTCAGGCGACCAGTCCGCTATCAGGGGCAAGCCTTGGGCCCGAAAGTTGTTGAAGGCCAGGGCTGCCGCCTGGAGAAAAGTTTTAAAAATAAGTTCAGTACGAAAACGATACATGCTTTTCTCCTTCAACCGGCTCGACGGTTAAGAAGTAAAAAATGGATTCAGTATAAAATAAACGGCCAGCAAAGCAATGACCGCGCCCGCGCTTTTGCGAAACCAGGACCCGGCCCCTTGCCAGCGCTCGCTCTCCAGGATTTTTTTGACCGCGGCCGTGGAGCTTCCGGCAATGACAATGGGAATGCAATGACCCACGGCAAAAAGCAGAATGAAAATCATTCCGATCATGATTTTCTTTTGGACCGCG
>RPPU01000916.1 GCA_003819975.1 Desulfobacteraceae bacterium | reverse complement strand
GTCAGGGCTTAACTCATTTTTAATACACCGGGGCTCCGACAAACCGGCAGCGGCGGCCCCGGTTTCTATTTTTAAGCTAACTTATTGAAACACCTCAATTTTAATTTGTAATCGGGAAATCGTTGTTGTATAATAAAAGCATCGGCCATGAACACTTGGAACCGTTCTTGGTCTCGAAACCGCCTCATAATTATTCGGATTTTTTACATGAATTATAGAGTCGATATATCCGTTCGTCCATTCAAAGCGGCTGACCGTCGATTTTTGCTTTCACTGGTTCCGCGATTTACGGAATTTTCCTTGCCTACCTGGCGCGATCCGGAGAGAACCGACACAGCCAACAAAGAGCATCTTGAGAAAGCGTTGACAGCGCCCGATAAAGACGAAGAATTTCTGATCGCCGAAGATGCACAGGGAACGCGCTTGGGTTTTATTCGTCTGCAGACAAGTCGAGATTATTTTACCGGTGAAGAAACAGGCTATATCGCGGATATGGCGGTGAGCAAAGAGGCGGAAGGCAAAGGAGCGGGCGCCGCTCTCATGGCGGCCGCGGAAGAGTGGTCGCGCCAAAAGGGGCATCGATTGTTGACTTTATATACCTTCAGCGACAATCAACGCGCGATCCGGTTTTACGAGAAATCGGGGTTCCGGGAAGAATTGAAGAAATACGTAAAGGCATTGTAAAGCCAGGCGGTCATGCATGGGCATCCTCATTATCGATCATTCGGCTTCAGACCGGGAACAACTCAAATTCCTGCTGAACTTGGGCGGGTTTTTCGACCTGACTTTTGCGACGACCATGGCCGAGGCGTTTCAGATTTTGAAAATCGACGACCTGGAATCCGAACCTCCGCAGGCGGACTTGATCCTGGTCGACATTTTCATGGAAGGGATCAACGGTATCGAAGTCTGCCGAAAAATCAAATTGTCGCCGCGGCTCAAGGACATTCCCGTGATCGTGGTGACCAAAGAGATCAGCATGGAGAATATGTTGACGGCTTTTGAGGCCGGCGCCGTCGATTACATCAGCAAGCCTTTGGAAAATAAAATCGAATTGTTGCCCAGAGTTCATTCCGCCCTGAAATTGAAACACGAAATGGAGATGAGGAAGGTTCGCGAAAAAGAAATTCTGAACATGGCGATCCTGCTGGAGGAGTCCAACCGCAAACTGCAGCAGGCCAATGAAATGTTGAAATCATTGGCCACGATCGACGAGTTGACCGGGGTGGCCAACCGCCGTTATTTCAACGTTCATTTTCAAAAAGAGTGGAAACGCACTTTACGGTCCCGGAGCCCGATCTCCCTGCTCATGGTCGATATCGATTCTTTTAAAGCTTTTAACGATATCTATGGACATCAGGCCGGTGACGAATGTTTGCGTAAGATTGCCGAAGCCCTGAAATATGTTTTGAAAAGACCGGGCGACTTCATTGCCCGTTACGGTGGGGAAGAATTCATTGTTTTGTTGACCGATACGGATCGGAACGGCGCGGTTGAAGTGGTCAAACTGATGCAACACGCGGTTTTTAAACTGGCGATCCCGCACCAGGGAACCCAGGTCAGCGATCGAGTCACCTTCAGCGCCGGGATCGGAACTCTGGTGCCGAATCAAGACCTGGATTCCGCCGGTCTGATCACCGCAGCCGACAAGG
>RPPU01000915.1 GCA_003819975.1 Desulfobacteraceae bacterium | reverse complement strand
TGCACCGCCAGTGGCCGCCGCCGCGTAGCGTAGCGGCTTCGAAGGTCCGACCTCGCGCCGCCACCTTTCAGGAACGGCCGGCGGGAGGGAATCCTTCGAAAGCCGTGAACTGTACAGGCTGCCCAGAACCACTCCGGCGACCAGCGCCATTTCCCAGCCTACCTTGGGGTCGTTGCCGCTCTGTTCCTTGTATTGCCGGACGCCCGAAGCCTGGGGGGCGATCTTTTCAGCGGCTAGTGCGGCCGTGTTTTCGAAAGCTGTCGTAATGCCCAATGGCTTTTTAGCCGTGAGCATCGCGATGGTTTCCAACCCGCCGATGGCGGCTCCTACCGCATAAGGCGACCATGCCTTGCGTCGAAGTATCTCCATTGTATACCTCCCGATCTTTTATTATTCCGAGGCTTTCACGAGAATAGGGTCATTGAAATGCCTGAATCTATGTATTTCGATCTTCTCAATCATCACTATGGCGCTGCGAACTGGTGAATGTGCAAATTGCGGATGCGAGGAGAGTTCTGGTTGGAGATTCCTTTTTTTCATGCGTTTATGAGGAAGGAGTTTTCCGGGGCACCTGATTTAAAATGAGAGTTGGCTTGCTTTAATCGATTATTGCTGTATACTAAAGGCACTCAATAAAACCCGCCTTTACCCAGCCGGGCTGTTTTGTCTGAAGGAACAAAGCTTTATCAGCATCGCCTCCTCCAGTTTGAGACGTTGAGAATACATAGGAAAGGAGGAAAAACGATGAGTACTGGTAAAGTAAAATGGTTCAATGAACGTAAAGGTTTCGGTTTCATCGAACAGGAAGACGGCCAGGACGTGTTTGTGCACCACTCGGGAATCAACGCAACCGGTTACAAATCCCTGAACGAGGGCGACCGCGTTTCATTTGATGTCGTCAATGGCCAGAAAGGCCTTGCCGCTGTCAATGTTACGGTAATCTAATTTGTTAATTCAAAGGGGCGCTTCTCGCATCATCGGGGAAATGCCCTTTTCATCATCTATTCCCGCCAACGGCTACCCAAGAAAGGACGGCGTTATGAATATCTATATCGGGAATCTATCATTTTCCACGACCGGGGATGACTTGAAAAATATGTTTGCTGAATTCGGAGAAGTGCAGGAAGCCAAGGTCGTTTCGGATCTTCATACCAAGCGGTCCAAGGGATTCGGTTTTGTGGAAATGCCCAGCAACTCGGAAGCGGATCAGGCCATCAAATCCTTGAACGGCAAGTTCGTAGACGGGCGCAATATCAAGGTCAATCCGGCCGACCCGGGCGGGAAAAGAAAAGGCGGATCTTCTTTCAAGCGGCGTTTTTAAACCAATCGCGGGCAATGCGGGGTGGTTTTAAGCGGCTGTGCAGGATTGGGTTTGCTTCAATTCTCTGTCTTGCGGTAAACGAAAGGGTGCTTTACCCTTGCGGGCCGCAGCGGGACCTATGAACAGGAAACCATTTTCGGCATTTCCGGCCTGCATATAGCATCCAACAACCAATTCACTACGTCTTGGGCGCCATAACAGTGATTGATCTTCAGAAGACGGGCAACTGAAAGAATGTCTTTGCCCGCGGTAATCAAGGGCTTTTCGATATATCCATCTTTGCGACGCTGGCCCAGCCCGATATTCGAAAACAGGGCGTTGCACAGGCACT
>RPPU01000914.1 GCA_003819975.1 Desulfobacteraceae bacterium | reverse complement strand
TAAAATTTAGCAAAATTCCATTCCGTTTTGCTAAGTTGTAGATCGTTAAATTCGTTTTTCTAATTCGTTGGCCTTGACGAATAAGGAGATCACCATGAAAAGAAACTATATCTATTTCGTTTTTTTGATGTCGGTGCTGACATCCGTCTGTTATGCCGCGCCAGACAATAACAGTTTGTTTATCGTCACCAAAGCGAATGAGGTAAGGGGCGATATCGATAAGGTATTGATCATTCAACCTTTGCTGTTGCAAAAAGTTTTCAAAATCGAATCTTTTGAGGAGCAATTTCAGAAAAATCTATTGATTGGGCGCATCAAATTCGATAAACCATCCTTGATTGAAAATGTTTCCATTTCTACGGGTGATGTGCCCGTCGGCGAACATGTTTCGGTCTCCTACACCTATACTTTCCCGGAAATTAAAGGGGCGAAAATTCTTTTGCAGGAGGAATTTGAAAGGAAAGCAAAAGAACACCTGATGGCGATGCTGCAAAAAAACCTACAGGTCAAAGGTTATACCGTTGTTTTGACCCAGGAGGCTGGAAATGAACCGGAAAGCGATTTGTTTCCTCCGGTCAAGGCGATAAGGGCCGAACCACGCGGCATAAAAAAGATTTTTCCTTCTCCGAAAGAAGACTATGACAACCAATCCACCGAGAAATATGATTATAATACCGTCCTATTATGGCCCGATCAGGCGGACAAGCTGAAAGGCAGATACCCGGAAAATAGATTTATATTGTTCGCCTGGATCGAATCGTTTTACAGCCACAACCGGGGAAAATTTTTCAAGCGGAAGATCAGTGCGGACCCGGGCGCCAGGGCCGGCGTTCTGGTCTGCCTTTACGATGTTCAAAAAAATGAAAGCATTTATTTTAATTATTTTTCATCCAGGGGGCGTTTCTTCGGCCTTAAGCTAGAAATTCCGGAAGGGAAAGAAGATGGTGCCGTTAGTGAAGCCATGCAAAAGGCGGTCGAGGGTTGTTTGGAGAAATTATTAAAGAAATATTGATTTTTATGTTCTTCAGCCGTGAACCATGAACCGTGAATCCCGAACCCGGTTTTCATGCATACTCATTCAACAGCGACACCTGCAGCACCCGCTTGAGCATACCGGCCGAAGAATTGTATATGAAATCCTCGAAATCGGATTGAATTTTCTCTGCTTCCTGGGCGAAAGTCAGGGGTGAAGCATTGCCCAGCCTGGTAACAGCGGTTTCCAGTTGGGTCGCCACGCCGTCAACGCCGTTCATGAGTTCCCGGAGTTCCGCGGAAGGTTTTTGAAGGGCGCTCTTCAGTTTGGCTTGATCCACGGTCAGACTGCCGTCTTCTTTTTGGGTGATTCCCAGAGTTCCGAGCTGATCTTTCAGGTCATCCATTGCGGTTTGAACCGGACTTAGGGCGCTATCCTTTATATAGGTTTCGTTTTTTTCAATGTAATTTCGGTAATCGTTCAACGACGCAACCAGGCCCATAACGGCGTCTTGTATTTTTTGCGAATCCGGGCCGACGGTCAAAGTCGCCGTGCCCGCGCTTTTCAGGTCCATTTGCACGGCGCCGTCATCCAGGTAAACCGCATTGGATGAAGCCGTATATGTCCGACCGTCGACTTGATAAGCCGCGTCCCGGGCCTGGGTTTTGATTGAAGCAATC
>RPPU01000913.1 GCA_003819975.1 Desulfobacteraceae bacterium | reverse complement strand
GCTTTTGCCTTTTTTATTGTGACCGGCATGCTTGCCTCCCTGAAATTTCGAAACCGGGTGTCTCCAAAATAGTTTGGATGCCCAAGGGTTGAAAGTCGGCTCAATTACCAGGCTTGGCACGGGAAAGTTTTATTTTTTCATGGCCCGTCATTGCGATCACTCGGTCCAAAAAAGAAAAAATACCGAGAAACGTCGCCTGCCCGAAGGGCCTAACCCAAACGGGAGCAAGACTAAGACGCTTGTCAAAGACTAAAGGTGTCTAGAATAAAATTTGTTCTTTTTGAACAGGATCGGCGACCCGGAATCTTCAGGTCTAATTTTTTTAACGTTATTATACCTTAGGGTGATTCATATAGTCAAACAAGCTGAGTGGGTTTGGTGGGGACGTTGTTTATTATCGTGATTTGATTTTTGTGTTGAAAATGAAGTTTATTTTTCCGCAATAAACAGGTACGTAATTCCAAAGCTCAACGTATGGATCTTCAAATTTTTTAGTCCGGCTTGGTGCATCAGCGCCTGAAAATCCTGGGGTGTTGGAAAATGCCGGATGGACTCGGCCAAATAATCATAGGCTTCGGGGTTGGGAGAGAATAATCGAGCAATAAAGGGCATAAAATACCTTAAATAAAAACCATAAAGGAATTTGAATATTCGCGAAGCGGGCATACCCATTTCAAGGATCAGAACCCGGCCGCCTGACCTGACAACCCGTTGCATTTCTTTCAGGGCCCCAGGTTTATCCGGAATATTGCGGATCCCGAATCCAATGGTTAAAACATCAAAGCAATGATCCGGGAAAGGCAGGGCCAGGGCATCGCCCCGGATGAGACAAATTCTATCCGACAAGCCTTTGCCCTTGATTTTTCGATCGCATAGAGCCAACATTTCCGGGCTGAAATCCAAGCCGCTTACCTGGAGATCCGGATTTTCCTTTCTGGCATAAAGAGCCAAATCTCCGGTCCCAATGGCCACATCCAATAACCGTTTTTTACCTGTCACGCCGGTCTGCTTAATGGTAAAACGGCGCCATAACACATCCTGCCAAAGACTTAGAAAATGATTTAAAAAATCATAACGCTTGGGAATGGTTTGAAAAACCTGTTTTACGAGCCGGATATGTTCGGAAGAATCAATTTGGTCTAATTTTGGATAATTTTTCATGCAATTAATAAATTTATTAAATCCGGATTTTCGTAGAGTTTCTGATGGTTTTTCCGGTTACAAAGGTCAACATCCTTTCCAGCATTGGGCCAAACCGCCGGCCGCGGTTTCCTTATAACGGGCTTGCAGATCCCGGCCGGTCTGAGCCATGGTCTTGACGACCGTGTCAAAGGAGATCAGGTGCTGGCCGTCGGAATTCAGGGCATAGGCCGCGCCTTCCAGCGCGCGGATCGAGCCCATGGCATTGCGTTCAATGCAGGGGATCTGCACCAAACCGGCGACCGGGTCGCAGGTCAGACCCAAGTGATGCTCCAGCCCGATCTCGGCCGCATATTCGATCTGGTGCGGGGTGCCGCCCATGAGCTGGGCCACGGCCGCGGAAGCCATGGCGCAAGCAGTGCCGACCTCGCCCTGACAGCCTACTTCGGCTCCGGAAATAGAGGCATTGCTTTTAACCAGGTTGCCGAACAATCCGGCCGTGGCCAAGGCACGCAG
>RPPU01000912.1 GCA_003819975.1 Desulfobacteraceae bacterium | reverse complement strand
GAGGACAATGTAGCAGCAGCGACAGACTTCCTCTCCCTCCTGGAAAATCCAGCTACCTGGCTGCTTCTCCACGACGGCAAGGTGTTGGTCAAGAAGCTTAATGAGATGCGGCCGGCCTTTGGTCAAATCCTCCAAAGTGTCGCGGCCGTCCTCGCTTCCCCCTCCGTTTTCCGTGGCGGCTTCGCCGCAATCTTTCTTTTCCTCTCCCATCACCAACCCCTCCTTTAGAGGTGATTACCCATCTTATGCTGAAAAATTACTTTTGTCAAGAGAGTTTGCCGTTGACAAAAATAAAAAGATTTGTTATTATAACCCTGCAATAAGTAACGGTCAAATTGCCGTTACTTTACACAACCGCCCCGGCTCTCCCCAAAGAGAGCTCGCTTCGGGGGCTTTTTGGCATATATGGATAAATTTAAACTCAAAGCAAAATTCAAACCGGCCGGCGATCAGCCCAAAGCAATCGCCGAACTTGTTAGTGGCTTGGAGAAAAACTACGGCCACCAGACTCTTTTGGGCGTGACCGGTTCGGGTAAAACTTTTACCGTAGCCAATGTTATTGAAAAAATTAACAAACCGACTTTAATAATTGCCCACAATAAAACTCTGGCCGCCCAGCTCTGCAACGAGTTCCGCGAATTTTTTCCGGACAATGCCGTGGAATATTTTGTTTCCTATTACGATTATTACCAGCCGGAAGCCTATCTCCCGCGGACCGACACATACATTGAAAAAGAAGCAATGATCAACGACGAGATCGACCGCTTGCGCCACGCCGCGACCCAAGCCTTACTCACCCGCCGCGACGTTATTATTGTCGCCTCTGTCTCTTGTATCTATGGTTTGGGTGCTCCGGAAAATTATGAAAAAATAGTGTTGCATCTGGCCAAAAGCCAAACCATCACCCGATCCGATCTTTTGGAGCAGCTTGTAACTATGCAATTTGTCCGGACAAATTCCAGCCTGAAACGCGGCGAATTCCGTTTGCGCGGCGAAACGGTTGAAATTATGCCGGTGAGCCAGGAAACTATTTATCGTGTGGAAATGGAAAATCAGGCTGTAAAAAAAATTATTGAACTTGATCCGGTGACAAGAAAAATCAAAAAAGAGATGAGCGACACCTGGGTCTATCCGGCCAAACATTTTGTTACCCTAGGGCCGGAACGTGAACGGGCTTTCAAATCAATCAAGACCGAGCTCAAAGATCGTTTGGATTATTTCAACAAGAACGGAAAATTACTCGAGGCAGAACGGCTGGAACGCCGGACCAACTATGACCTGGAGATGATCAAGGAAGTCGGCTACTGCCACGGGATTGAAAATTATTCAAGACATCTTTCCGGCCGGGCCGGCGGCGAGCCGCCCGAAACCTTGCTCGATTATTTCGGCAAAGACAAGGATTGGCTGATGGTGATTGATGAGTCGCATGTTACCGTCCCGCAACTTTCCGGCATGTACGAAGGCGATGCGTCGCGGAAACGCGCCCTGATTGAGTTTGGTTTCAGGTTACCAAGCGCCGCCGACAACCGGCCGTTGAAATTTCCCGAGTTCGAAGCGCGGATGCCCCAGACAATTTATACCTCGGCCACTCCGGCAGATTACGAATTAAGTCACAGCGAACAAGTTGTCGAACAAATCATCCGCCCAACCGGCCTG
>RPPU01000911.1 GCA_003819975.1 Desulfobacteraceae bacterium | reverse complement strand
CTTCGGGAATACTCTGTTCCTCTAATTGCGATTGCATTATTTTTGAATTTAACGGTAGTTGTGCCTTTAGCCAAATTCATGGAAGTGGCGATATTGGGATAGGGGATCGGTACGCTGGCCGTGCCGCAAGGCGTCAGACAAATGTCGGGTACGGTTGCCGGCGCAATGCCGTTTGAACTTTTATAGGTGCCGGGCAGGTTACAAATACTTATTTGAACCGGCGGTTGGATGTTCATAGATGGGTCCTCCGAAAAAAATGATTTAGTCCTTTATACGATTTCTCACGTTCGTTCGAAATGACAAATAAATTTTCTCCGCCGAAACCCGCGGAGAAAATTTATGCCAAAATCCGCAAAAGTCGGATTTCGAATAAGAAAGACAGAAGAAGAAAAGCATACCAGCCTTTGTCATATCGAGCGTAGAGAGATATCGTATATTCTTTTTCATTTATCCTGTCGGTCATGTTAATCCCGTCTAAATCTCGCCTTCTTCGCGTTCTCCGAGTCCCCGCGAGAAATAAATGTCTTATCTATTCTAAATGTTTCCCCCTACCATGGGACCCTGGTCAGAAGGCTGCCCCTCTTCTCCCTTCGTGGGAGGGATTAAAGGAGGGGTTCTCCGCTCTATGATCTAATAACTCCCACGCATCGTTCTCCACTCTCCGAACCGGTCAAAACCAAAGTATACGGGCCTTTGGCATATCCTTTTTGACCGGCCATTATCGCCAGGATTACATAAAGAGGACCGGCGGCCGCGCCCACGTCACCCCAGCAATCCATTGGAATCTTGATATCATCCGGTGTTTTTAAATACTCGCCTGTTTTTAAAAGAGCATAACCCAATTCTTCGGCCCGGTAGGGCTCGCCGTTCAGATCGCAGACGATATTGTCGATCAGGGGTTTATGCTCCTCGAACGGTTGGAGAGCTTCACGGATGGCCGCGGTCATTCCTTCGCCGAGGCAGACCGTGTCGGTTTTGATCAAGTTTTTTTCATGGGCCAAGGCCATGGAGACCACTTGTCCCAGAGCCGGACATTTTATACGCTCAATCAGGTCGCTTGAAGTCAACAAACAAAAACCGGCGCCCTCGCCGGGGACAAACCCCCAAGGGTTTGCTTCGGTAAGCAATTGTTCGTTTTTATCAAGCCAAGTCATGGTTTCCGGAGTCAGGTAATGATCGATGCCGCCGATCAGGCAAGCCTTTGTTTTACCATCCAGGATACGTTGCCGTCCCAGTTGGAGGGCCATCAAACCGGCGGCGTGGCCTTTAGCAAAGACGTCGATTGAATTTACGGTCCTATTTCCGGCGAATGCTTTTTCAAAACCTTTTATAACATCATCGCCCAATTCCTTGGGTAAACCGGGTCGTTCCAAGGGCAGGCCGATCAGGATATCCAGGGATGTGTCTTTTGATGAAGCATTACTTAAAGGGCTCACGGCCTGTGCTGCCGCGGGTATTCCCAGAGCCAGAAAACGATCCGATCCGAAAATCTCGGGCGCTAAATAGGGGGCCATAGCTACGGCTACCGGGTTGCCTTGGTTGTCCGTCAAGGAAGGGTATTCGCCGAAGCGGGCTAGACCGGCGCGTACGGATGCGGCCGTGGAGGCCGCATCCCAACCCACGGAAGTACGGGCGCCTAAACCAATGATGTCGATCAGTTT
>RPPU01000910.1 GCA_003819975.1 Desulfobacteraceae bacterium | reverse complement strand
CGTGGCACTGGTCACTTCATCTCCCATTTTATTGGGCCATTAATGCCCCCATAATGCAGCCCGGGTGGGCAAAAGCCTCATTTTCACAAAAAGTCTGATCGGCGGAAACCTCACCCCCATGATCTGGGTGAAAATTTCGTCCCCCAAGCGCTTCCGGCAGGCTCTAAGAAGCGGAACTACTGCTGGTTGTTCGTGTTTTTGCGCATTTTCACGGGCCGCTAAAGAGCACGGTTTTTTTCGCCTAAAACTGGCTCTTTTGCCAAAAAACGGATATTAACGCGGAATCGTTCACTGGTGTTGGCACCGCTTCCAGTGCCGAATTTTTCGCTCCAAAACCGCCCGGGACCTCTCCGTCGGAGAATGGATCGTGGGGGAGGGACGTTCATCCCCCCTCCCTTTCTTTATAAAGGGGGTTACCCGGTATACGAGATATTCCGGCTTCAGTCCTTTGCGTGCGGGTTCACGTACCCGTCCGGGTCCCAGAACCCGATCTCGGCAACCGCGAGGTCGATGACCCGGAGCCGGCGGAATACCCGTTCGTGCTGGGTGCGGAGCCAGATCTCGCGGGGCATCCATTGGGGAAACGGCAGCCCCCTAACTTCGCGGAGATCATCGGCCAGCAGATCTTCGTAGAAGCAGTCCGGGTCGATATGGTTCCGCACCACCCGGACCTTTAAGAGAAACGCGTAACCAGCCTTGAAGAGCTGGAGGTCGTACCCGAGATCCAGGTTGTCCGTGTTCTCCTGCCAGCTGTAGCCCATCTTCTCTGCAAACTTTTTTGCATCGCGGATGGCTGCGAGGGGTCGGTGGCCGCGGGGCATTGTACTGATCCGGGTTGGTGCGGGTGGTTTAATGGGGTTGTGGTTGAGCAGGAAAATTGGAAAAAAATGATGCGATTGAGAGGAGAGGGACGCGCAAAACGCCACGCCCGGGTTTTGCACTACAGATTACAGTACTCACTTCCCGATCCGGAACCTTGCAAAGCGAAGTCCGGCCTGACTATGCGCAAAAAAAAGCCAAACATCTCAGGAATTTTTATCAAAGATTCCCCAGATGAAAAGGGCGGTTCCAAAAATCCAGATCCCAATAATCATCGTAATTCCATCTGAACCCGCCAGCCCGATTATCGAGAAGAGAAAACCCATAATCAGTTTCGGGTTTGAGAAACTGAATGAGATTTTTTTCCTTATGAATAAGATGGACGCTGATCCAAACAGGATTGCTGTGAGCAAATACTGGCTTCCATTGATGATTGCAGTATCAAAAATAATCATCACAAGGCCGACAATAAAGAAAACAATTGCAACCAGGGAGTACAAAAAAATCCACGTCTTTGTAAAATCGGTTTTCTGCTCCATGGATTAAATCTTATAAACCTGCCCTGAAAAACGTATGTTCTCCGATGCGGGGGTCGGGGGGGCCGCGGTCGCGAACGCGGTCGTTGCCGGTGTGATCTTCCTCGCGGTCAGCGGGACGGTGATGGCATTTTTTTTGAGCATGCCGGGTAATCACCGGGTATTGCTGCGGGATGCTAAAAAAAATTTCCGGCCATTTTTTCCTTTTTTTT
Organism: Desulfobacteraceae bacterium; assembly: GCA_003819975.1. The sequence goes on along the minus strand of RPPU01000910.1, from coordinate 98 downwards.
TAGTGCGCTTTAATAATCATCATTCGCACATGATAACTAACAGAAGAGGGTTTTGGTTCATCATGCAGGAATCCGTAAAATCACCGCTCACCCGGCTG
>RPPU01000909.1 GCA_003819975.1 Desulfobacteraceae bacterium | reverse complement strand
ATCCAATACTTCTTTTTCAACATACGGCGTGTTGAGATAGGCCTGAAAATCGACTCGGTTGATCGACATCGGCTTGCCCCGCGCCTGATATTTTTTTTGAGTTTTGAAAATATGGCTGAAGAGTACGAAATTTCTTTCTTCCGGGGGAGTTTTGAAGGCGACTCTAATGTTCTCCTTGGTCTTGGGCGTGTAATAATCGGCGATCATGAACAGTTCGCCTTCCGGTTTCAATAAATGATAGATTTTTCCGATCAAGTAAAAAGCGTATTCATCCAGAACCCGGGAGGAGGGCCGGTCTTCGCGATGGGGAATAAAATGTTCCGTTAAAAGAATTTGCGTGAGATCCCGGGGCAGGATGATCATGTCCAAGGGCTCGGACCAGGGGTTTAGCTTTTCGAACGAGTCCAGCACGATGAACTGGTGTTCTTTAAAACGCAGGGAGAGATCATTAACCAGGAAATCTTCAGCATGGGTGATCAAACCGATCTGATGATTTTCCTGCATAAATTTTTTTCGGTGAAAAGCGATGATTTTGGTGATCTCATCCGCCTTATTTTTCATGCGCGAAAGCGAGCTGAAAGCCAAATGGACCGGGATCAAAAAATAAGACTTACCCGGGCGCGAATACCTTTTTAACAGACCGATCCGGTAATAAATGCGGTTAATCTGTTTGTAATGGCGTTTGATCTGCTCTGTATTTTCTGAAGAAACGGTTTGCAACAGCTCTGCCTCCTGGGAGCTGAGCCGGTCAAAAAGCTCATAGAGACCAAACCCATAGGCATTGCCGCCGAACCGGCTTTTTAATATGGAAGGGTGTTTACGAGCCGGTATCGTGCCGGGCGGAATATCGTCGATGTCGATGCCCAGACTATCGAATTCTTCCGGCTTGATAAAACCAAAGGAATCTTCTTGCCAAAAGGCATTTGTGGAAGGGATCTCAACCGTGTTCATATTGACTAACAGCTTAAAATAAAAAGAGAATCATGGCAACCCCTTTCTTTGGCCTTGGCTAAGCCTAAAATTTACAATGTAGCTACAAAATATTGTCAAATCCCCGAAACTATGATATACAAAATAACTGTTTAAAATCCCGTTTAAAAAGGCTGTTATCAAAGCCAAAGTAAATTTTGAATTCTAAGGAAGGAAAGGAGCTAAGCGTGAATATCATCGTATGTTTAAAACAGGTTCCGGATACGGAGACCCAGATTAAAATCGGCCCGGACGGTAAATCGATCGTTCAAGACGGCATCAAATGGGTCATGAACCCCTATGACGAATATGGGGTGGAAGAGGCTTTAAGAATCAAAGAAAAATTCGGCGGAGAGGTCACGATCGTAGGTTTGGGCCCTAAAAGAGTGGCGGAATCCATTCGCACCGCCCTGGCCATGGGCGCCGATAAAGGCATTCTGATCAGCGACCCGGCCGCAGACGGCAGCGACTCCTTGGCAACGGCCAAAGGTCTGGCCGCGGTCATTAAAACCCTTAAATACGACCTGATCCTAACCGGCCAGAGGGGCATTGACGAAGACAGCGGTTTGGTCGGCGCCAGCTTGGCTGAATTTTTAAATATTCCTCATCTTTCGGTCATTGTAAAAGCCGAAATCGCCGCGGACGGCAAATCCGTCAAAGTCCATCGGCCCGTCGAAGGCCAGACTTTGATCATTGAATCGACCCT
>RPPU01000908.1 GCA_003819975.1 Desulfobacteraceae bacterium | reverse complement strand
CGTGGGTGAACGAAATCAACGCCACGACCACCAGCGAGCCGGCGCTGACCGCCTTGATGATGTTCAGCAGATCGTAAAGGCCGGTATAGCGCCACATGCCGCGATAAAGATCGAACAAGTAAAAAAGCACGATCTTGGCCGCCAGCATCATGGGCAGGAACCGGACCACCGAACCCATGTGTTCTTCGGGGATGTAGAAATTAAAGCGCAGGAGGTTGGCGCAATACCAGGAGCCCGCGATTAAAACGACATCGGTCCCTGAAACAATAAGCAAATTTCGCGCAATGGATTTGGTCATGGGATCACCCTCAAGCGAAAATAAGAAATGGAAACGACGATCTATCTAGCGCATTGTTAATTTAATTGTTAACAATAAGGGACCGTCATTCCGGCAAGCCATGATTTTGCTAAGGCAAAATCATCATCTAGCCGGAATCCAAAGTTTTTTCTTTATGATCATCCTGGACCCCGGCTAACATCCGGCCGGGGTGACGAAAGAAAGGGGCACCATACTATCAATAATTAACTTAAAGGCGCACGAGCTGCTTTAAAATGGGAGGTTTATTCTTGATTGATACTGTTTTGAAACGCCAGGGGCGGCCTGAAAGGCATTGGGAAGTTTTCAGCCATGCCGCCGACTCAATGTGGCTACCTTCTCCACAGAGAATGATATCGAGGCGTGTTTACCGCCATTTTATTTTCTGCGTTTCCCAGTAGTCACGAAAGGTCAAGATGCGATCTTTCTGCCCGGACGAAAAGAGAAAAGGCTCAACATCCCCGGCCAAAAAATTCAAATCGAGTTCCTGTAGCCTTTCATGCTGCAAATATTCCACGAGAACGCCCTGGGGATTCCGACGGTGCAAGGGTAACGGGAAATATGCGGCAAGCTGTTCTAGGGTAAGCATTGCAAAGCCCAAGTTTTCATTTTCTTTACGCCGAAAGCCGCTAGATATTTAAGGAATTTATCGGCAACCAATTTTTCCTTGATCGTATCCATGTTGAACCGGAGATTATCGAAGTCGGCTTCGTTGCTGATTTTTGGTAAATTTAAATAAAAGTAGTCCAATAACGCCTTCTCCGGCTCAGCCAGCAGGTAATGGCCGTGTTCGGTTTTTATCTCCGTATACCCCCAGAAGAGTTCTGATTTGATATGCCGATATAAAAAGGCTCCAAAGTCGTTGGTGAATTTTCTATTCACTCTGGCAGTCACGCTGACATAGGCATAAACCATTTCAGGGATGAAACCATACCATGCCAATGCGCTCTCCAGGCTTAGATAGCTCGGTTCATAGAGAAAAGCCGCGATTTCTTCGCCTTTAATTCTTTTTTTGTCCTTGGTGAAGGCATACATTCCATTTTTCAAACGCAGTAAATGGCCTTTTTTAACCCACAAATTAATCTGATAATCAAAAAGCTTTTGCCCGTGCAGAGAATGATCCTTAAGGGAAAAATAGGGGGTTTTTATAACTTTTGTCAGATTATCATATTTCATATTCTTATTATAATTAATAATATAATGAAATGTCAACAGGCTGCGGTAATACCAAAATTTTCCCTACGATTGATCGTTAATTGCAGCCTTTTGCCATCGGTAGGTTGTATAAAGAAAAAAATCAATCATATTAGCCTGTTACCAGCAGCTTTTTCGGATTGCAGTTGCCCACACGTTCATACG
>RPPU01000907.1 GCA_003819975.1 Desulfobacteraceae bacterium | reverse complement strand
CGAAAAACCATCCGCGGCTTTGGCGAGCTTTGCTCCGGTATTGCTGGAACGTTTACGCGAAGAGTTTTTTACAGAGGCTAAGAGTCATTTCGGTCAAGGCGGCTTTCCCTTATTCCGGCACGCAGTGGCTCCTTTTTCCGGCGGCAGCGATCATTTTATCCTGAGCGATCCGCTGGTGGGTATTTGCACGCCCATGATCATCCAGTGGCCGGATAAGTTCTACCATACCACGGCGGACACGCCGGACAAAGTCAGCCCCGAATCTCTGGGCCGGGCCGCGGCGCTTGCGGCCGCTTATGCTTATTGGCTGGCGTGCGCCGGAGAAAACCAGGCGGAATGGCTGGGCCGGGAGATGAACTGCCGCTTCAAGCAACAGGTGCTCAAAGAAGTGCAAAACGCTTTGACTCAAACCGCAAGCGAAGAAGCCAAGGCGAAAAATCCAGGGCCCAAGCTGGCTTTTCAATTGGAGCGCCATCAGTCGGCTCTCGGGTCTTTGGTGCGCTTGGGGAAACTTGAGACCAATGGGTTTAAGAAAGAAGCGGAAGTATTTTTAAAGAATGAACTCTCTATGCATGAGGGCCGGTTTAGCAAAGCCGGACCGCAGGATCCGGGCTTGGCGCCGGAAAAGGACCGGCGGGTGCCGCGGCGGGTTCGTTCTTTTCCCACATCCCTCAGGGTTTATGTGCGCAAGTTGACCTTGGAGCAGCGCGACGCTTTTTGGACGTTCGACAAGGATGAGTCCGGGCATACGTTGCAAACCATTGCCCTGTATTGGGCGGACGGTAAGCGTTCCCTGGCTGAGATCGCGGATTGCGTGGAATGGGAAACCGGAGTGCGCAGACCGGCTATGCTGGCGGAGTATTTTGAGTGGATGGAGAAGATGGGGCTTGTTGAGTTTTTGTGAATGCAAGTATGCGCAAAGGTGAATGGAAAACAATTACACACGGGTTACGGGCCGAGGTGCGATCTTAACCCTCAGACCGCTTTTCAGAGGGAATGCCGTTCTTTTGCGCGGTTATAGAGTATGCGGCCCGCAACAGGTAATTCAGGTTCGGCTGCGGCTTTAATTCCAGTAAAAATTGGTAAGCGAACAGGCTCGGCCAAATCAGGCAGAGACTGTGATGAATGCGCATTAATAAGCGCCCAATGAACCCTTGCCCGAATACCAAGGGCCACGGTGCTGGGATATTGTTTTGTCTTACGACGTTGAATCCCGATTGTTCGAATAGGCGACGAAGCGTTTTCGATGTAAACAACCTCGTGTGGGTGATATCCAAAATTCCTTTTTTGCCGTAATTAAAAATGCCAAAAATGTGAAGAACGCGGGAAATGAAAAATGCAATATTTCCAGTGCTGACCAACAAACGAAGCTGAGGATGAAGGCCGAGCTTCGCATGCATTCGATCAATGAATTCTTCCGGCGACTTCAGATGCTCCAGAACGTCGAGCATCAGAACAATGTCGGCTTGCCCGAGATCCAGCGGCAGATCCGGTGCGTCCAAATCATAAAGAATGAAATCATCAAGGGTGATGCCGCAGGCTAGAGGGGCGATATCCACGCCTGTAACCCGGGCCCCACGACGCTCTTTCAACGCCCGCCCGAAATATCCGCCGGCGCATCCCAAGTCGATGATGCGCGCATGTTCCGGAACGGCTGCCAATACCAGGGCATGCGG
>RPPU01000906.1 GCA_003819975.1 Desulfobacteraceae bacterium | reverse complement strand
GTAGTTGGAGGTGATCAGAATGTTGGAGCCGCAGTCGATGATCCGGTCCCGCAAAGCTTCGGCGCTGAACCCGCCGAAAATCACGCTGTGGATGGCGCCGATGCGCGCGCAAGCCAACACGGCGATGGAGAGTTCCGGGATCATGGGCAGATAAATCGAGACGCGGTCGCCCTTTTTGATACCCTGGCCTTTGAGCACATTGGCGAATTTACAGACTTCGTGATGCAGTTGTTGATAGGTGAAAGTCCGGGCTTCTTCGAGCGGTTCGCCCTGCCAGATCAAAGCGGCTTTGTTTTTGCGACCGTCGGTCAGATGGCGATCCAAGCAGTTATAGGATGCGTTCAACTTGCCGCCCTTGAAATAACGGACGTAGATATCGTCCTTGAAGCTATACTCCTCGACCGCGCCGTCCCATTTTTTGAACCAAGTGATGAATTTCTCGGCCATTTCGCCCCAAAACTTGGCCGGGTCCTTGACGGACTTTTTGTACATTTTGTCGTATTCAGCCATGCTCTTAATATGAGCGTTTTTCACAAATTCAGGAATCGGCTGAAACACCCTTTTCTCTGAATATACTGAATCCATTCCTTTTCCTTGAGCCATTCTTCTAATTCCTCCTTTTTTTGGATAAATTCCGTTGAATAACCCTAAAAACGACTTGCCAAAATCTTGCAAGAAATCCCTTTTGGCAAACCATCTCAGGATTTGAAGTTATCACGAGGTCGGATCCAAAAACCATAATCCAACCGTTTAACTTCAGCGATACTATTCCACCTATATGTACATTTTGAAACAGGCTTTATCGGCAAAATCTCGATTCAGGATCGTGAAAGACAGGCTGTTTGATTAATAAAAAATGAGATTCGCTCACAATACTGTTTGAGAGCCTTTTAAGCCTCTTACCAAAAACGCTCTAATTTATAATATAGCCCAACTGGGAACTCAAGCATTTTCTTTACAAAACCGCTTTTTTATAACTGCATTTCAGCTACAAAGCAGCTTTTGATAGCTAATTATTTTAATTTAAAACATTAATAAATTTACTATAATTAGTCAAAATAAATATAATCTAAAATATTATTAAATATTTAGTTATAATTTTTATTTTAATGCTTGGGCATGTTGTACAAATGGAATCTTTTTTTGATTTTCAGGCCAAACTCGATACCAACCCTATGATTCTTTGGCTTTATTTTTTTGCAACTCCAGGAGCTGTGGCCATAGAACATCCACCTGCGCCTGGGTCTGATCCAGGGTGCCTCCATTTTGAATCACAAAATCCGCATAATCCGGTTTTGAGTCAATCGGTAACTGATTTTCCATGATCCGGGCTGCTTCGTCCTCATCAATCCCGTCTCTGACTGTTAAGCGCCCGATCTGAACCGGGGGCGCGGCATAAACCAACAATATCTTGTGAAAAAGACTATGAAGATTCAATTCAATCATTAAAGGGATAACGGTCTGAATAATGGCTTGAGGGTTTTGATTAATAATCCCCTGAACCCGCTCAAGGTAAAGCGCATAGGACTCAGGATGAATCATGGCTTCCAACTTTTTCTTTTTTTCCGGATCCTGAAATACGATCCGGGCTATTTTTTTGCGATCCAGGGTTTGATCGGCCGACAATATATCCGGGCCGAAAAAAGCGATGATCTCCTGATAAGCCGTCTGACCGGGCC
>RPPU01000905.1 GCA_003819975.1 Desulfobacteraceae bacterium | reverse complement strand
TTATGAGCTTGCCCAAGATTTTGATTATGAACTGGCTAATAAAGTCATCGTGGTTCCGGTCGGCAATGCCGGCAATATCACCGCCATTATGAATGGTATGTTGAAATTCTGGGCTGTGGGCGTGATCCATTCATTGCCCAAGATTATCGGCGTGCAATCGGAACATGCCGACCCGGTTTTTCAATATTACCAAGAAGCGGATGAGGCCAAGCGGATTTTCAAGCCGGTCGCGGTCCAGCCCAGCGTGGCCCAGGCGGCCATGATCGGCAACCCGGTTTCCATGCCCCGGGTGATCGAACTGGTCAAGGAATATGACAAAATAGCGGGTAAAAAACGGGTCTTTTTCGTACAGGTCAAGGAACAGGAGATTATGGAGGCCATGTTGATCGCCAACCGCAACGGCAACATTGTCTGCACTCAAGGCGGCGAATCCATGGCCGGCCTTAAGGAAGCGATGAAGCAAAATCTGATCGCGGCTAAAGAGATCGCCATTCTCAATTCGACCGCCCATATGCTCAAATTTATGAATTTTCAAGAGATGTATTTTCAGAATCAATTCACGGCCGATTTCAAGATCACACCCAAACCGGAGTTGCAAAACAGACCGCTGTCGGTCCGGCCGCAGAGCGTTAAAAAATTCCCGGAACCGAACCAGCCGTTGCAGGGTGAAGAATTCAGGCTTTTTGTTCAGGGAACCGCGGATGAGATCGCTAAAACCCTTAATCTGCAAAAGCGCTAGATGAACGTACTATTTGTCTGTACAGGCAATGTGAGCCGCAGCTTTCTGGCGGAAATGCTTTTGAAGCAGAGCATGGCCGGACAGAACAAGCGGGCCGTGAAGGTGCAATCGGCCGGATTGTTTGCCGAGCCGGGCGCCGGTCCGGATCCCGTGATGGTCCGATATTTGGAAGCGCGGCATATTGTTTTTGACCATCCCGGCGCCCAAGCCGTAACGCCGGATTTGTTGGATTGGGCTGATCTGGTCCTGGCCATGGAAAAATTTCATCTGGAACTGTTGGTTCATATCCGACCCGATTCAAAACAAAAAATGCAGCTTTTAGGAAGATATTTGTCGGGCAATCAACCGGAGGATGAGATCCGGGATCCGTTCGGAAAATCGGCTTTTCATTACCGCCTGGCGCAAAGCCAGATTGCTTTGGCCGTCAAAGCCCTGGCCGCTTCGCTGTAAAAGAGAAAAATGAACCGCGAATGCACGCGAATAAACGCGAATGACAAAAGAAAAAAAATCGGAATGAAAGCAGATTGGCGTTCATTCGCGTGGATTAGCGGTTCATTTTGTTGGTTATAAAAAATTATGCTCAAGATCAAAATCATGGTCGTCGACCGTACCAAGGCCGCTTTTTTGAAACAGGGCGAGGATTTTTATAAAGAACGGCTCAAACATTATGCTTCTTTGGAATGGGTGGAACTCAAACCGGTTAAAATACTCAAAAACAAGACCGATATGGAAATCATGTCTGCCGAGGCCCGGATCGTCCGGAAATCTCTCGAGACCCGTGATTATCTGATCGCCCTGGACCGCAACGGGCAAAGTCCGGGTTCGGAAGAGCTGGCGGAATGGCTCAGGCGTTTGAGCCTGCATAATCAGGGAATTGTTACTTTTCTGATCGGCGGGCCTCTGGGATTGGACCCGGAACTCTTGGGCCGGGCCCGCAAAGTT
>RPPU01000904.1 GCA_003819975.1 Desulfobacteraceae bacterium | reverse complement strand
TGAATCCATGGATTCCAGTACCAGGCAAGCGCTGGCCTGGCCATAGATAAAACCTTCGTGTTCCCTATCGAAGGGACGGCAGGCTTTCTGGGGTTGGTCACGGAACTTCTTCCCTCCCATGGCCCCCAGGTTATAATAGCCTTGCAGTTCAAGGGGCGATAAATCCGCCAGGGCTCCCACCACCAGGCATATATCCGCAATTCCCGAACGAATCGACTGGCAGCCTTTGATAATGGCGGTATTGCCGCTGGCAGAGGCCCCGCCAACGGTAAATCCCTCACCCCGGATTTGAAAAATTTCACTGAGGGTTCCCACATGATCCGTATCCAGGTAATGGAGGGGATACCTGGGATTCAGATATTCGGGGGACTGCTGAAACTTCGGATATAATCCGGACGTATAATCCTGGGTAAGATTGCTGCCGCCGACAATCACCCCCACCCGGTCCGGGTTCAACGGTACGTCATGAAGCCGCGCCGATTTCCAGGCTTCGATAGCAACTATCACCGCTGCCTGTACCCCCAACGGCGAACGCCCGGCACCTATCCGGGCCTTTCGAATCATATCCCCGGCCAGGCCACCCGTTTCATATTCCCGAAGCAGGGCTTCGAAAGAAAAACCGGCAATTTCCGCCCCTATTGCGATGGAAATCGGGGGGTCAGTTTTGGTTTTTAAAAATCCGATACCGGACCGGCCCATACGCAGCGATTCGCTGAAATCCTTTACATTATTACCGATGGAACTGACAATGCCCATCCCGGTCACGGCAATAGATGCTCCAGGTCCCATATTTTCTATATGTCTTTGGCGTTGAGTCATCTTTTTCTTGCTGGCGGCGGTCAATTGGTAAATCGATGAAATACATTTACCAGTCCCCCCAGGTCCTTAACCTTGCCGAACTCCACCAGGGGGACCTTGATACCCAGTTCTTCCATGGAGCGGGTGACCACTTCCATCCGGTCGATGGAATTGGCTCCCAGTTCCTTCAGATTCTTTTCTATCGTAATGTGGTCCGGTGGTAAAAAAGGTAATACTTCCAATGTGACTCTTTTTATTACCTGGAAAACTTCTAACTCACTCATAAAGCACCTCCGTGAACATTTTTTATTAATACGTCAAAATCATTCCGCCTACGGATAACCCCGCGCCGATGCCTATGATTAAAAATAAATCGCCGCGTTCCAGTTTTCCTGCTTTCACGGCTTCATGTAATGCCAGGGGAATCGAAGCCGCCCCGCAGAAACCGACATCATCCATCATCGGTAGGATTTTGTTCCCGGGGATAAGGCGATCCACATGTTCGATAAAATCTTTACTAAACTGCTGGGGAATAGCTATTTTAATATCCTCCACCGGGTATTCTTCGAGCAGCTTCCCAATAAGATTTTCAGTATAGTTGAAACCGTATTTTTTAAAGGATTTTGCATCCATCCGTAAGGTCAAATCTTCCGGGGAAAGTCCCTCTTTCTGTAAGTAAGCCTTCCCTATTAATGATTGCATATAAGAAGCGGTACGTCCATAAGTTTCGGATACCGATTTGTGGATTTTCCCGGTTTTTTCATAAGTGGGGGTAAGAACCGCTGCCGCCGCACCGTCACCGAAGCGTCCATAAACTTCCGGGTTTTTCATATCCAGGTTGCGTGAAATGATTTCCGGGCAAACCACCAAAATATTTTCATAG
>RPPU01000903.1 GCA_003819975.1 Desulfobacteraceae bacterium | reverse complement strand
ATGGTGCTGGTGCCGAATTTGAACAGGAAAACGGCGGCAATAATAGTAGTTATATTGGAATCGAGAATAGTGACAAATGCCTTTTTAAAGCCTAATTCAATGGCGTTTTTCGGGGTTTTCCCCAAATTCAGTTCTTCTTTTATCCGTTCGAATATCAGCACATTGGCATCCACGGCCATACCGATGGTAAGAATAATACCGGCGATGCCCGGCAAGGTCAGGGTGGCCTTGAAATAAGCCAATATCCCCATGAGTATCACCAGGTTCAATATCAAGGCAACGATGGAGTTTAGTCCCGCCCACTTGTACAATACGGCCATAAATATGATTACCAGGATTAAACCGGCTATGGAAGCCCAAATACCTTTCCTGATGGAATCGGCGCCCAGGGAGGGTCCGATGACCTGTTCATGTTCCAATTCCAATGGCGCGGGCAGTGCGCCGGAGCGCAGTTTCAACGCCAGGTCTTCCGCTTCTTCATTGGTAAAATTCCCGGTTATCACGCTGTCGAAGGACAGCACATCCTGGATCGTGGGGTCGGTTATAATTCGACTATCCAGGACTATTGCCAATTTTTGGCCGACATTAGCGGCGGTGAAGGTTCTAAACCGGGAGGCGCCGCTGGAGTTCAACGAGAAGGCTACCGCGGGTGCCCCCATCTGGTCCATGGAGCGCCGGGCGTTTTTTAAATCCCGGCCCGTGATCACGCTGGCCGATTCCAAAATCGATACGCCCTTGATATCGGAGCGGGCGCTCCATTTTAACATGACCAGGTCTTCTGGCAATACGCCGTTATATTGTTTCAAGGCTTCTTCTTCGCTGGCAAAGGGCCCGGCCGCCACTTTCTTGAATTCCAGCATGGCCGTGCTTTTGATTAAGCCCATCACCCGGGATTTCTCTTTATCGCTGACCCCGGGTAATTCGATCATCAGGTGATTTTCGCCCTGGCGCTGGAATACCGGTTCCGTTACCCCGAATTCATCGACCCGGTTCCGGATCGTTTCCAGGGCCTGGTTGACGGTTTGATCTTTCAATTGGTTCTCGATATTGGGCCGCAGGGTCATGGCACAGCCGGTACTGGTGAATACATAATCCCAGTCCTGGTATTGATCGTCCAGCAGGTCTTTTATTTTCTGTTCGTCATCGTAGGTGGTGCCCACGATATCGATTTTATTCGAACCGTCGCGGACAATGCGCTCAAATTTGATACTCAGATCGCCCAGCTCTTTTTTCAGGCGCGCCACCTCGTTATCTGTTTGCATCTTGATGGCTTCATCGGTTTTCACACTAAAGACCAGGTGCATTCCACCTTTTAAATCCAGTCCCAGGTTTATCTTTTCTCCCGGGGGAATAATCATCACCACGGAAAAAACAATAACCGCAAGAATCAGTACGATTTTCCAGCCCATGGTTTTTAACATATTGACCTCCGCATAAACATATTACCTTCACTTTTATGGTTTAACCGGTTTCTTTTTCGGGTTTTGTGCTTTAAATAGTATCTAGACTTTCTTGGTTTTACATTCATTGTACTCGATGCGTTTATTTCCCGACTTTTAGAGCCGGGTTTCGGTTTGTTACTCTTTAGTCTCTTTAGTCTCTTTGACTTCCGCGCCATCGGGTCCGATTACGCCGGAAACGGCACTTTTGGCCACTTGCATGGTGACGCCCTTGCTCACTTCGAT
>RPPU01000902.1 GCA_003819975.1 Desulfobacteraceae bacterium | reverse complement strand
TTACCATATAACCCGTCTCGGCATTGTAACGGATTACTTTGCCGTTAAGGGTAATGGAATGACGAGTAAGAGAAAGCTTTCCCAGTTGCTCCATATCGACTGCCTGGGGCGCTGCTTTGGCTTCTTTCTCACCCGCCTTGACAGCCCCACCGGGTTGTTCGGCCAGGGCATTACTAACGGCGCCCGGGGCCAACAGGAAGGTAATGAACATAACCGTTATTATAATTAATCTTGCTTTCATGGAATCTATAACCTCCAATATAATATATATAATATGGTATCTCCTCATTGCCCCGGTGGAAAATCATGGGGCGGATGAGAGAATTTATCTTATGGTACGCAATTGGAGGTTAAAAGGTTTAGAGAATTGCGGAACAGGCAAACCTGTTCCCTACCTTTTTAAAAAATTCAGGAAGATTCTCTCATTTTGTTTCGGCTGCAACTGCTGCCGGAGTGTATCGAAAAAATATGTAGGCAACTTCGGATCATCTTTTTTGACTGCGTCGAAGATTTCTTCGGCTTCTTTTATATCATATTCCGGGTGGAATTGCACGCCCCAGACCGGGAGGTCTTTGTATTGAAAGGCATGAATCCCGCAGCGGGGCGAAGAGGCAAGAATCTTAAAATCGCCGGTTAAATTACAGGCTTCATCATAATGGGAGACCATGAACACCGGGCTCGTAATACCAGCAAATAAAGGATTCTCGGCTAAGGAAATTTCGATCCAGCCGAATTCCGGGGTTGCGGATTTACGGACGGCAACTTTTCCCAGGAGGGCGCGGGCCAGGAATTGATGGCCGTAGCATATGCCCAGCAGCGGCATTCCCTCCGCCACCCGCTGATCTATTATTTCTTTCAATAGGTCATCCCAGGGATTATCCTCCACCACCGAGGCTTCGGAGCCGGAAATAATCATATGGGAGTATTGTGAAAACCGGGACAGGTCGGGTTTTTCCCCGATTTTGGACAGGCGCAAAAAGTCTACTTTCATTTTTGCTTTTTTAATAGGTCTTGAAATCGCCCGGTCAAAGGATTGGGCAATCGGATCGTCACCAATACAATTTATTACCAATACCATAGTTTCACCTCATGGCCGATTTTGATTCGCGGTAATAAAACCCTGGAATGCCGAAATAAAGAAAGTACCATTACCCGGCGATCAACAGGAAGTAATTTTTTTTACCCCGTTGGACCAGGATATATTTATTATTCAATAAGGCTTTGGTCGAAATTTTTTCCCCGGGGTCGGCCACCCGTTCTTTATTGAGCAGGACGCCGCCGGATTGGATCATGCGCCGCGCTTCTCCTTTAGAAGGAAAGACCGCGGTCCGCACCGCCAGTAGATCGAGGATATCGAGCCCTTTTTCCAGTTCGGTCCTGGAGATAGCGAAGCGGGGAACGCCTTCGAATACCGCCAGGAGGTCTTGCTCGGAAAGTTTTCTCAGGGATTCGGTGGTCCCCTGGCCGAAGAGAATCTGGGAGGCTTCCACCGCTGCTTCGTAATCTTCGCGGGAATGAACCATGACGGTTACCTCTTCACCCAGCCGTTTATGCAGCACGCGGTTATGCGGCGCTTCGCGGTGTTGGGAGATTAAGTGATCGATTTCTTCTTTGGGGAGGCGGGTAAAAATCTTAATGTACTTTTCCGCGTCTTCATCCGAGACATTGAGCCAGAACTGGTAGAACT
>RPPU01000901.1 GCA_003819975.1 Desulfobacteraceae bacterium | reverse complement strand
GGTTTCGGCCATATCCTGGGCGTGCTTTGCGGCGGATTTCTGTACAACGGTTTCAATCGGCTTTACAACGGGTGGGGTTTTGAAAAGGGCGCGCTCTTCTTTGTCTCGGCCGCGGCCATGCTCGCATCGGTCATTCCGATTTTTCTGATTCCCGAAGGCGGAACAAGCGCGGGCGGTCGAGACGAGTCTCGGGAGGGACGGCCCGGGGGAGTTCCGACATCGGGCGGTTTTTCAAAAAGAGGATTGTTCGTTTTCATCCTGTTTTTGGCGGCCATGGCCTTTGTCAATTTCGGCCGCAATTCCATTGCTATGATCAATTCCCAATATCTGACCCTGGAATCCGGCTTTCACCTCTCCAGCCAGGCGCTCAGCCATCTGATTAACGCCTATTCGGCGGCCATGATCGTCAGCGGTTTCATCCTGGGCCGCCTGATTATCCGCGAAAAGCACGCGCTGCTGCTCATGATCGGAACGGCGATCGCGGTTTTGAGTTCGGTTTTGTATTTCCTGGCGTCCGCGCTCGGCTGGATTTACTGCGCCAACATTCTCGGCGGCAGCGGCGAAGTGATCATTTTCGCCGGTTCCTATGCCATTGCTTCCCGGCTGATCCCCCCGCAATCGCGGGCCAGGTTGTTCGGCTATTTCAACGCGACGTTTTTTCTGAGTTGGGGCGTGGCCGGCACAATCATCTTGGGCCCCCTGATCGATTACCTGATCGGCGCGGGCCAATCGCAAATCTACGCCTATAAAAGTTCCTACCTGATTGCCGCGGCCATCACCCTGATCGGGCTTTTGCTGCTGGCCGCATTGACTTATATCGTGATCCCGCGCGCCGCCGGCCGTTCCGCCGCAGCCGCTAACATGACTATGGACGGTAAAGAAATGGAAGGATGAATACGATCAAGAATTTCAGATTTTATAAAAACTTGTTTGGCGCGGGATCTGCCGATCACTCTTCTTTTATCGAACGATCAAGTATCTCTTAATAGTTGCCTCGGGAACCAGGTCGCCCTCATCAGATAAAGCTTTGCATATGAAAATATGATATATGGGTGGCCCATAATGATTTATTGCTTATAATTCCGAGCAGGCCCTCTTGAGACGTATAGTGATAGAGTATATCAGGGGGTGTCGTATTAAAATCCGCCGCAGCACTCTTTTTTGTCATTGTTTTCGCACTCCAGTATTCTTTCTCAACCGCCTATATATTTATATCCTGTCAATCTTCTGAATAGCTTTTTTGCCTTCGGCGGTTGCGGCTTTTCGTTTTGATCAGCCCAGTCTTTCAGAAATGTTTGCTTTTCTTTATCCCAAATCAATAATTTCTTTTCAATCCACGCATTGATCGCTTCCAGGGGAGATATGTTGTTTAAATCGAAATGATAAAGCGCGAAAGTGCAAAGATCGTCGTCTCCGGAACTGATGGCGTAATCATAGGCCGCGGCGCAAGCGATTACCCAGCGGTCTTCCCGGCTTAAATCGAAAAGTCGGCCGGTTTTCGGGTTTACGGTCCCCGCTTGATTTAAAGCGGTAATGGCTTCGTAACGCAATTGAACTTCAGCGGAACCGCTTTTTGATGCCGGCAACGGCTTGACATTTCCCCGTAGTCCGCTTAACCAAGGGTATTTCGTCTTAAACTTCGGCGTCCGGGTCAGTTCTTCACAGACGCTGCGGATGGTAACGCATTCATAG
>RPPU01000900.1 GCA_003819975.1 Desulfobacteraceae bacterium | reverse complement strand
TAGATGGTCCGTTGGCCGATGGAGAGAGTCTTTATTTTTTTATTTTCATCAATTTTGAGGTGTTTGAGAAGGCTGTTATCGAATGAGTCGAGGCCGAAGGCCGATTTATGAAGGTCGATGCCCTGGGCCACGGTCAGGCTCTCATAGAGGCTCAGACGATCGGAAATAAAGCCGATTTTTTTCTTAGGAGAGAGCCCCAACTTAGGATTATAGATAATCTTCCCTCGATCGGGTTGGAGAACACCGGCCATGAGCCGCAGCAACGTGCTTTTCCCCACGCCATTGATCCCGGAGATGAGGCAGGATTGTCCTTCGGGGATATGCAGACTGAATTCGCCAAAAACTTTCGTCTTTTCATAGCGAAAAGAAATATCCTGAATTGTTATCATTCCAAGTCTCCTTTTTCCTTTTCCGAAGAGAGGGAAATTTCCAGAGCCGTCATAATCTCAATGGTTTCATCGAGGGAGTACCCGAGCTGCCGGGCTTTGTTCAGAAATTCCCGGGCGGCATCCTTGATTAAAGTTTCCTTCTCGTTTTCAACCTTTCCGCTCTCCGCCCTGACGAAATATCCCGCTCCCGGCTTTGACGTGAGGTAGCCTTCAATTTCCAGTTGGGAATACACTTTGACGATGGTATTGGGATGGATGCTGTGTCGGGAGGCCATATCCCGTATCGACATAAGTTTATCGCCTTGAACAAGATAGCCCGAAGCGATAAATCGTTTGATGGCCTGTTTGACCTGTTTAAAGACCGGTACGGCCGACTTCGCGTCGATGTTGAAGTTTAGGTATTTGATCTCGTTTTTGTCCACTGTAACAGTATAATGTAACAGTAGAACTGATTTGTCAAGTTGAAAAAGAAAAGGACTTCCCCCAATTTTTTGGGTTGATGTCTACCAGGCGTTGGCGTTGGCCCGGCGGGGAACCCAGGCTTTGGCGGCGCCATCGTAGTATTGAAATCCCGCCTCCAGCTCACGACGGATCCGAGAGTCGTCGTAGGGCAATTTAATAAGACCCTGCTTGAGGAATTCGTTATATTGGAGATCGTAGGAATGGCTGAGAATGGCGCTTAAGAACCCGCCCAAAAAATCCAACTCGAAAAAGATTTCAGAAGGAGCCGAGGCGACTTGGATTCTTTCATTCGATAAAACTCCGACTTTCCATAGGGAAATATCCGACTTTTTGATCTCGTCGACGGCCGTCCGGGGAAAAAGAATGTTGAGTTTCTCGGAGCCCGGGGCGAGACCGTTAAAGGCGAAAGCGGGGCCTTGAGGAGAGCATCCTTTCACATTTTTCCAGTCCATGATGATCAGGCAAGGCCTCTGGTACTCGTACTTTTGGCCGGCGAGGAGGATCTCCTCTTGATCGTCTCGATTTAGATCGGCGAAGTGAACATCCGCAAATCGGCCGGCATTCCAGAAATCGCCCAGTATGTTTTTTTTTGCATCCAAGAGAATGAAGCGGGTCGGATACTGGTTGAAGGCGTGCGCCAAAATGACGATCTCGGGGTGGCGATCCTTATCGAAATCATGGATGACAAATCCGGGGATCACGAAATCGGAGGAAAACGTTTTATCGCCCGAGACGATTTCGCGTCCGGGCTTAAAAACCCAGCGCTCCCGCCCTTTGGCGTCGAATAAGTAAAGACTTCCCACGCCTCGATCATCGTTGGTTTGAGGCGAAAACAAGATCTC
>RPPU01000899.1 GCA_003819975.1 Desulfobacteraceae bacterium | reverse complement strand
GTCCGTACAAAGAATAAATCGGTCGTAAGTTGACGGCTCAATTTCAAACACATCCGGTTCAACATCTTCAGTGGACCCCAAGTTACGGGTAAGCACATGCTTCAAAGGTGAAGTGGCGGCCTCCTCTTCGTTCATCAGGCCCATTTCGACCTGTTCCGCAACAATGGTATGATCATTGGAAAGTCTTTCGATGTGACCGTCGCGGATCATATAAATTCGGCTGTCGCCGACATTAGCGGCGATAATGAGGTTGGGCCGTACCAAGATGGTCCCAATGGTTGTTCCCATGCCATGGTATTCTTCATTCTCTTTCGCCAACTCGTGAATCACTCGATTAGCCAGTTTAATACTGCTTAATATATAATTTCCACCCAGACTGAGCGAATGATCCAATCCGCCGAACAGTTCAGTTTCAGGGGTTTTATTCGTTTCCCAACGTCGAAAGCTTTTATTGATCATTTCCACGGCAATTTTGCTGGCCACTTCACCCGCCAAATGCCCTCCCATTCCGTCCGCCACAACATAGAGGCCAAGAGAATCCGTGACGGAAAAAGCGTCTTCATTTCCTTCTCTTTTCAAGCCGATTTCGGTTATTCCGGATGTTTTTATGAGCACTTGAATTCCTGTACCCGTTCAATAAGCAAGAGCCTGCCTGGATGCCCGGAGCTTAGCCCTTGTTTTTGGTTGTCTCCGTCTTTTTCATTTGGTCCATTTTTGCAGCCAACAACTTGATATATTTTGCTATTTCTGTCGCGTTTTGAAATCGATCTGCGGGATTCTTTGCCAAAGCCCTATCGATAATTTTGTCACAGACAGCCGGGATTTTCGGATTGAAAGTCTGGATAGGGGTATGCTTAAGCTGCGTGATTTGATATAAAAGATTGCTAAGGCTTTCACCTTGAAAAGGCGTCCGGCCTACAAGAAGCTGATAGAAAAGCACCCCTAACGAAAAAATATCCGATCGAAAATCGATTTTTTGCCCCATAATCTGTTCCGGAGACATATAGTTGGGTGTTCCCAAAATAACACCGGTTTTAGTTCTTGATGAAGATATGGCTTTAGCAATTCCAAAATCGGTCACTTTAACTCCGCCATTCCGGAGTAACATAATATTCGCAGGTTTGATATCCCGGTGAATCACATCCGTTTTATGGGCATAACCCAAGGCATCGGCAACGCTTGCTATCACATCGAGGACTTTACGAAAAGGAAGTAAAGAACCTTTGGAAATAAATTTAGTCAGATCATTGCCTTCCAAAAATTCCATGGCCATATAAGTCAAATCGCCGTCTTCGCCGACATCGAATATGGTGACAATAGAAGGGTGCGATAGTTGCCCGGCTATTTCCGCTTCTCTGAAAAAGCGGTTCTTTATCTCTTGAACGACTTCTTCTTCAAATTCATCTGAAAATCGAATGGTCTTGATGGCTAATATTCGATTGATCTTAGGGTCAAGAGCTTTATAGACCAATCCCATGGATCCTCTTCCTAAAACCGATAAAACCTTATAGCGCCCGACTTTCGAACGTTCTTCTAAGGGAGCATCCCTCAGAATATTGGCTTCCAGCGCGCTTCCATGGCTGCCGATAGTCGATGAGCCCTCCAATTCTTTTAGCCGGGGAATTCTTTCAGCCAGATCTTTATAGGCTCCCTGGGCAAAAATATATTCATAGGCCGTCAAGGCATTATCGATC
>RPPU01000898.1 GCA_003819975.1 Desulfobacteraceae bacterium | reverse complement strand
GGTCGGCAACCGGCCCGGCCAGGAATACCCGGCCTTTCCGGCCTCCTGCCCCGGCGTTATCGCCGTGGGCGGCTTGGACCAAAACGGCAGTTCTTTTCCGGATGATCACTTAGCTTCTTTTGCAAAAGTCATTGCGCCGGCTGAAAATATTTTTACGACTCTGCCGGGCAACAAATATAATTTCATGACCGGCACCTCTTTTTCTTCAGCCATTGTGACCGGGATCTTGGCATTGGGAATTGAAAATAATCCCGGTTTGGGCATCAACAATCTGCCTGAAAAAAACAAAGATTTCTGCGCCTGGGTTGAAGCGTTGCTCCATATCCAGGCGATTTGCAGGCCCTAAATGTTTTTTCGATCCTGAAAAGCGTAGGCTCGAAAAAACATGCATTCCGGCCGACTGGAACAGGAGTTTCAGTGTACTGGAACAGAAGTTCCAGCGTGCCGGAACAGAAGTTCCAGCGAAAATCGCCGGAATAAATCCGTATGATCGTCATTCGGCGATTATTCATTTCGTTTAAGGGGTAATTCCGATGTTTAAAACAAAACATTGTGCAATGACGGGACTATTTGTTCTTTTATTGTTTTTTTTAACCCTCTCCGTTTCAGCGGCGCCGCCGAAGCCCGGTCTTTCGGCCGCCAAACCGCAGACAGGAGTGCAACCGAAGCCGATCGCATTCTTAACCGTTACTTTGCCGAAAAACGGCGACTATTGGCAAATCGGCGAATATGAGGGTGTTTATTGGAATTATAATGCCTCAGCCGGAAAGAACGTCAATATCTGGCTTTATAAAGGCAATGTGAAGGGACCCCAGATTGTATCCAAATTGGATATCGAGAACACCGTGCATCACTGGAAGGTGCCGGAATCCGTGGCTCCGGGCAATGATTACCGGGTCATGATCGAAAGCGTGGAAAAACCGGCCATCCAGGCGTACAGCCCCGGTTTCTTTACGATCCGCAAGGTGCCGACCGGCATTACGGTTATGGCTCCGAACGGCGGCCAGGCTTGGATTCGCGCTACGACCCAAACCATCGGCTGGATCTATACCGGCAAACCGGGTACAACCGTTAATATTACTCTGGAGAGTCCCGGCGCTCCGTCGTTTATAATCGTCGTGAACCACCCGATTTACCAGCAATTGGAACACATGGGTTCTTATAAATGGCTGATCCCCGGCACGCTCACACCCGGCAGTAATTATAAAATCAAAATTCAGGTTGCGAATACCCAGTATGCGGACACCAGCGACCAGTCTTTTATCATCAAGTAATAACTTTTTTTGTGCGGAGATCTTTAATGAAACGAATCAAGCGATTCAAGACCCTGACAGCTTTTTTGGTGGCCCTATTTTATCTTTGCAGCCTGGCGCCGAGCCTTTTGGCAGCCCCGCGTCCTGTGGCGCCCGGGTCGACCGGGACGCCGCCCATCGCTGTCCCGCCGCCTTCAGCTCCGGCCGGTTCAGTTGCTTGTCCGGTCGTTACCAACATCAATCCGGCGAGCCTCAGGCAAGGGCAGAGTGCGACCTTGACGTTAAGCGGTCAGAACTTGAATCAAATCGTGAGCATCACGCTGGGTACGGGCATCACGGTCACATCGCTTAATAATGCCAATCCCAACAGCGCCCAGGTTGCGGTGCAAGTGACGGTTACGGCGCCCTTGGGCAATCATGCGGTTTTGATGACCACCGCCCAAACT
>RPPU01000897.1 GCA_003819975.1 Desulfobacteraceae bacterium | reverse complement strand
ATGACGCTTCCGGCCAGAGGATTCTGGCGCGCGATTATGACGCGGCCGACAAAGTCACGGATCGCTATTATTTTTTCCCGGAATACGAACTGACCGTGAAAGCGGACAGTCCGACCCAAGCCGAGGTTTACTATTTTTGGAACGGCGAGCGTATCCTGAAGCGTAACCCGCATAAAACCGACGATGTGTTCGTGTATGCCAAGGACCTGCTCGGCTCGACCCGTCATGTTTACGAAACCGGTCCCAACAGTTATTGGAACACCGAGTACGATCCTTACGGGTACCGAAATCTTGACGAAGGCACGGCTGCCGGCGACATGCCCAAACCCAAGTATGCTTTCAACGACAAGGACGCGCTCGAAGGTCTGGGACTTTACTATTACGGCGCCAGGTATTACGACCCCGGCATAGGCCGCTTCATCACCCCGGACTCGGTCATGACGGGTCTCGATTCCCAGGCGCTCAACCCTTATTCCTATTGCGAGAACAATCCGACCAGTTTAATCGATCCCGATGGTCATGCTATTGATAATCCGGCACAGAATGATTCGGTCATGGCTCTTCGCTATAAAGACAACATGCGAGCTAGCATTATCACCGGAATAATGGCCCTCAAGACCGGGGCACTTGGTCCAAGGGAAGCAATATCGCTTTATCGTCAGAAATTACCCCAAAAACTCAACGATTTATACCCGGATCAAGCCGGCCAATCGAACAATAGACATTTGGCCATGGGAATTCTATTGGGCAAATTTTATAACGATCTCCCGGACGGATTTACCCGTGCTCAGAAATTTGCCAAACTTATTACAGCCGGTCAATACCAATACGGTAAAATGTTTAAAGGTGGCGCTTACGTGGACACCTCGGGCGCATGGGCTGTCGAGGCAGGCCTGATGATCACTCATTATTTTAAGGATGTGGACGAGAAAACCGGCATGGATCTCCTCACCCTTTTCGACTTTGATGACGGTTATGCTTATGCTAACAATTTTTCCTATGCGCAGTTATTTGAACCGAGTTTCGATGAAAACGGCGATTTTCTTTATCCAAAGCGGGCGGGCCAAACGCCTATGTCGGGTTTTGAAGAAAATGCCGCCCAACAACAGAAAGGCCTGGATTTTTTCAAATGGTGCCGGGCACATGACATAACCAATGCCCGCGCAGCCTTGCAAAATTGGAAAAGCTGGGAAAAGGACCGGACATCGGACCGGCACAACGACACTCATTTTCAAAACTGGCAGAAAGTATCGGGCGTGGACCCTTGGGAGAGGAAGAAACCGTAAAAGAACAGGGTTCAAGGGGTCAAGGGTTCGAGGGTTCAAGGGAAATCCGTAAGAACACAGTGTCAGACTTCTTGGGCTATATCTATAGAATAATAGACGGGACGAACAAAACTCGGTTCATAGCTGAAACCTAAGGCGATTAGACTGTAGGGAGTTAGGTTGTAGAAAAATATCTCCGTAGAAATCCGTATCGACAAAAGATTGTCGATAAATGAAAATTTAATGATCCTCCGGCTTACCATCGTACGGAACTTATTCCGGCGACCTTGCCGGAATGCATGTTTTTTAATCCTATGCTTTTCAGGATTAAAAAACATCCCTGAACCCTGTTATCAAAAAAGGAGCATAAAAATGGAAACTCGCAAATCAATGAAAATCAAGTCGGCCCTGTCATGGGCGTTCGCTCTTCTGGTT
>RPPU01000896.1 GCA_003819975.1 Desulfobacteraceae bacterium | reverse complement strand
CTTGGATTAAAAGGTTTGGGCAGATAATCGTCCGCGCCCAACTCAAGTCCTACAATGCGATCCGTATCCTCGCCCTTGGCCGTCAGCATAATGACCGGTATGCCGTGATCCCTGCGGATATCCTTGAGCACTTCCAAGCCGTCCTTGTGAGGCAACATGATGTCCAGAATGATCAGATTCGGCGATTCGGAACGGATCGTCTGCAGGACGTTGGAGCCGTCTGGAAGGGTCAGGACGGAAAATCCGTTATTTCCAAGGTACTCCTTGAGGAGTTTTTGGAGTTTTTGATCGTCATCTATTATTAAAACCTTGTTCCCCATGATTGTCACCTGTTTTTACTTTATTTTACATTTGCCTGTCATTTTTTTACAAGTCCAAAATACATTTTTTACACGCGGCGGATAAACTGGCCATAACGTTTTATAAAAAACGGAATTTTAAAATACGGAAAGGAATAGAACCATGAAAACAAGCAACAAAATTTTTATCATCGGCGGAATCTTTCTTTTAATAATGCTTACAGCCGGATTCGGATATATATCGACCCGCGGCCCTTGGTGCGATTCAAAAGGGAGATCTTTCTCCGGGTTCCATGAGCGGGGGTTTCATTCGGGCACCCATCAGGAAGAGGCTTCCGAGTTCATTCTTTGGCGCATGGACAAAAAGGCAGCGGAGCTGCATCTCACTGTCGCGCAAAAAATGAAATATGACGAACTAAAAAACAGTATCCAATCCTTCCTATTGGAAAATTCCGGGAACCATCAACGCTTGGAGGAAAGGCTGCGGACCGAACTGAACAAGGAAAGCGCCGACATGAAGAGCCTCATGAAATCCTTTAAGGCCGAGATAAACGCCCTGGCGGGTTTGCTGAATAACAACCTGGATCGATTGGCGGATTTCTATGACTCGCTCGACAGCGTCCAAAAACGGATCATCCGCGATGAAATCACGGCCATCCTGGCTTATCGCCATTCATAGGAAAAAGGAGAACAACATGTCGATCTCGACCCTGAAAACTCCGGCAACTAAAAAAACTTTTTGGACCCTGGCCGCTTTTTACCTGGTCATCGGTTTTGAATTTTTCTATATGGCCAGCCCCTTTGCCGTTTATTTCTACTCCGTATATGGCCCGGGGTTGAATTTGATCAATGAAACGCCCGCCCTCTCATGGTTGAGCAGCCTTTTTCTGCCCCATATCGCGGCGGAAAGCTCTTCGTTATTGCTGGATTTGCGAAATGTAATCGGGGGCGCCCTGGCCTTTATCGGCTTTCTCGGGTTTTGCGTGGGCGCGGCCCAGGTCTATTATCATAAGCTGACCCGGCGCAACGCCGTCACCGGCGGCATTTACAGACGGATTCGCCATCCTCAATACGCCTCGCTGATCCTTTGCGGCCTGGGCATGCTGCTCCTTTGGCCCCGCTATATCCATCTGCTCTCATTTACCGCCATGGTCTTTGTCTACTATTTTCTGGCCATAAACGAAGAAAATGAATGTGAACGGAAATATGGAAAATCATACGCCGAGTATAAGGCCAAAACCTCCATGTTCCTGCCTTTGCGGATGTCTCTTCGGCCTGAACGTTCTTTCCTGCCGAAATCAGGGGCGTTTCGATACCTCGCAATTGTCTTGCTTTACGGTATTACCGCCATGACGGCCGTTGCCGCGGCCAACGGTTTGAAGACCTGGTCTTTGAGCTGTCT
>RPPU01000895.1 GCA_003819975.1 Desulfobacteraceae bacterium | reverse complement strand
CGAACAAGGAAACGGTGGTCCCGTTCCAAACCGAATTATGCACGGACGCCGGATTGTTTGTGGCCCGCAATGCGTCCCGCGTCACCTTGTCTTCGCCGTTGTTGGCCCAAATCGTCAGATCGGCATGCAGTGTTGCCGCCGCGACAAACCAAAAAACAAAACTACATAGAAAAATCCATCTCTTGCTCATAAAAATCCCTTTCAATAAAAAAAACCGGACCCCGCTGTTTCACGAGTTCCGGAACATATCTCCCTGCTTTTTCATTCACCCTCAAAGTCTGCCTTTTCTCTTCAATGGAGATCGAATCTTATTTTTATGTTAATTCAAACATTTAACTTCATATTCTATCGCATAATTAAAGCCTCCCCACCTTGCCACAACCGAGGTCACAAATGGGTTACAAAAAGCACCCAATGCCGTACGGAAATTGATTTGCGGAATTTGACGGTCACGATAAGGCGAACGACTACTGCTTGTCGCGAAAAACGATCGACCGGCCGGAAAAAGACAAGGCCCGCGCCTTGCACCCGTTCCCGAAACGGCCTCTTTACGCTAGGCCCGGCCCGAATGCACGCTGATCCCCGATGAAACGATTTTTTTCGGCTAAGAATTACGGATGATGTCGAAATAAAATTCGAGAAATGATTAAAACCTGGAAAGCGATTTTGGTTCGCGTAAGGGAAGGAAACCGGGGCGCTGGTTTTTAGGGGCGCCGCGGCATCAGCCGGTTCGGCGCCCCCGATGGAACAGATCGATCGTCGGGCGGACCCTGCCTAAAAAGAGGCCGGAGCGTTCGATTGCTTTAGTTTTTCTTCAAGCCGGCCGATTTTATCCAGAAGTTCTTGGTTGAGCTTCTGCTGCTCCCGGTTCACCTTTTGCTGCTCCTGCAGAGCCTTGGTCAAAACCGCCACGATGTCCAGGGCGCTCAATCCCTTGCGGTCCTTGGTGGCCAGGAGTTCGGGCACGTCTTCGGCGATAAAACCCACGTGCTTTTCGCTGCGGTCCGCCTTATAAACGTATTTGACCGGATTTAATTCATTCAGCGCGGCCAAAGCTTCCGCGGCGCTCAGGCTTTGAATGCGGTCTTTGTATTCGCGGCTCGAAGCGTTGACCCAGACTCCGCCGGCGGTCACGCGCGCGCCGCTGGCCATATGGAGCGGATAATCGGGCCCCGGTCGGCTGAAACCCACGTAGCCGTTGCCCGTGATTGATATTCGCGCCAGTGCAATATCCGTGGGCTTCTCCGCCGTCGAAAGCGTCACTCGGGTTGCGTTGGTGCAGGTAGAGGTTCCACCCCCGATCCACAACTGATTTTCCCCGTCTTTGGTCGTGCCCGCGATCAAAGCAAACGGATTATCGGAATTTTTATAGGCCGGCACATACAGCGCTCCACTCTTTATAAGGTTGTTTCCCCAATAATTGGTAACGGTCAACGCGCCGACCCCCGGAAGGGTGCACACCGCCAGTTTTCCGTTGACGATCAGATCTTTCCGGGTGAAATCGCCGTAAACAAGCGGAGTGACTGTGGCTGAATTAGCAATGTATAATTTGTCCGAACCGGTTTCATTGTATCCGGCTTTATAACCCAAAAAAACATTCCGTTGGCCCTCGGTATTGGCGTATCCGGCATAGGAGCCCAGATACGTGTTCTGGTCTCCGGTGGTATGGGCATAGCCGGCTTCCTTACCCAAAAAAACATTT
>RPPU01000894.1 GCA_003819975.1 Desulfobacteraceae bacterium | reverse complement strand
TGATGACCCGGCCGCAGACTTGGCTTACTTCCGGCAGGATATGGGTGCTTAATAGAATGGTCCGTTGTCCGGTCAAATCGCGCATGAGTTTGCGCATTTCCACGATCTGAGCCGGGTCCAGGCCGGTGGTCGGCTCATCCAAGACCAAGATCGGCGGATTGTTGATCAAAGCCTGGGCCAAACCTACGCGCTGCTTCAAACCTTTGGAAAGATGCTTGATCAGGCGTTTGCGGTGTTCTTTTAGACCACAGTCCTCGGATACCCGGTCCATGGCCCGGTCCAAATTCAAGCCGCGTAAGCCTTTGACGGAGCCGGCGAAATCCAAAAACTGCTGCACGGACAAGTCACTGTAGAGGGGGACGGTTTCCGGTAAAAACCCGATCTGACCGCGGATGGCCAGGGAATGGGTGTAACCATCGAGTCCGTTGACCGTTATGGCGCCGGAGCTGGGCGGCATAAAACAGGTCAGAATACGAAGGATAGTGGTCTTGCCGGCGCCGTTGGGGCCCAGGAGACCGACGGTTTCACCCTTGGCGATTTCAAAAGAGACATCCTGAACGGCCGCTTTAAGACCGTAGTATTTGGATAATGCCTTGGCGATAATCATGGCTGTATATTTTTGTTTACCGGAACTTGTTCCCTGGGTGTTTGATTGAATTTGATTTCTATGGAGGTGTCGCTCAGAATGCCTTTGGCCTCGGTGGAGGCTTTTTGCAGGGAATAATCGAGGCTTTGCTGGATGATGCCCCGGATTGTTTCGACTGTTTTGGGATTGTTTCCGGCCGTAGCCACATCCAAGACCAGGCGGTCGACTCCGTAGGCGATGCCTTGCCTGAGCTCATCTTTAATTGTATTGACGAACATCATCATAACGATTAAAAACACGATGCCCCAGGCCCCGGCTTTGACGAATTCGCATACAAAAAGTTTGCCCAGGCGGACTTCTTTTTCATTCTCAGACATAATGAACCTCCATTTTTTTATCGAGATTTATTGTCGGTTAATAACGGTCTCAAAATTATGATTTCGGTTTCAGCAGCTCTTTTTCAGACGACAATCAATTCGTATTCACGCCGGCCCAAACCGATTTTTTCCGCATAATCCAGTTGAATGCTCCAATCGATTTTAGGATAGACCCCGCGGAATTTATCCTCGCCCGGCGCCCGGTGCGTGGTCAGGCAATTGCCTTCCAGGGCTTTTTGCTGATTGACCATATCGGCCGCGGCCTGGTCAATGGCGACCGGATCAAGCGAAGCCATGATGCCCAAGTCCTGAACCATGGGCAAGTCATTATGAGCGTAACAATCACAAGCCGGGGAAATCGCGGAGAGAAAGTTGAAAAAAGCGGCCCGACCCGACTTCTCCTTAAGCACCGCGAAAGTATACTCCACCATTTTTTTCTGAAAACGGGGGATGTCGGCGTTCCATTGAATT
This sequence comes from Desulfobacteraceae bacterium, assembly GCA_003819975.1. Next base: position 272 of record RPPU01000894.1, on the reverse strand, counting down.
TCAATGGCGCCATTCGGGCAAATCAGAATACATTCTCCGCAGCCGATGCATTTTTTGGCATCGATACCGGCTTTTTTGTCCTGAAGCGCGATGGCTGATTGGGCGCAGTGTTCTACACAGGCGCCGCAGCCGATGCATTTCTTGCGGGTCACTTTGGGAGAGAGGTCCGAATGTTGCTCCATCTTGCCTTGACGGGAAGCGCAACCCATGCCTAAGTTTTTGATGGTACCGCCGAAACCGGAGAGTTCATGGCCTTTAAAATGGGCCACGCT
>RPPU01000893.1 GCA_003819975.1 Desulfobacteraceae bacterium | reverse complement strand
GGCCTTAAGGCAGGCCATTGAATTACAACCCGATCATCTGGATGCTATCCTCCTGCTCGCCCGTATTCATCTCGGTCGGAGCCGCTGGGCGGACGCGGCTGATTTGTTGAATAAGGTACTTGAACTTGACCCGGGCAACGAAGAGGCGCACGAACTCCGGAAGGTCCTGGCTTTCAGGCAGCACGTCCAGTATGAAGAAGCGGACGATACCGATTCCGTGCCCCAGCAATAATATTCAACTGGTGTCGGGCAAATAAAAAAGCGGGTATCCCGTCTCCTCGACTGAATTGCCCCGCTCTATAATGTCGGGTCGGACCGGTCCAGACCATGCTGTCGAATGGATGGGCTACAGTCGATCGCTTTCGTGGACGATATCCGATATCCGGCCGTCCTGACTGACCAGACCCGGAATAGGCTGATCGAATTCCACGGCAAATCCTGAAGGCCCGCTGCGCACAACCGTTCCTTTGGCCTTGATGGTCTCTTCGAACCGGAACAGTGGAAACTCCAGTTCGATCGGTTGCCCTTCCGCGATCGTCCGCTGGGTCTTGATAAAGACCCCGTTTGCACCGATATTCTTCAGTATATCGCGATAATTACCTTCCCGGACCCTGTATTCCGCTACGATGTAGGAGGTACGCCTGGGTTTATCGCGTCGATTGCGATTCCGCTCTTTAAGCTTCATGTCCCTTTCCGATCAATGCAAATGCAATGGGGTGCCGCGAAGACCATTGTCGGATTTGAAACGAAATGATGGTTTGCAACTTGCACTTACCATTGCACGAAAGTTGGGATCTCATATCATAATAACTGTGCAAAAAAATACCTAATTATATGTATTTATCTATTACATCTCAGCCTGGACGGTAGGTTTTATATTCTGGAAGCCGCGGCTCGCGTTCACGGAATAATTCCTTGAAAACAAAAACCCGGCTCACTATATTGAGTGTTATGATATTGATTGAAAACGATGGAATCAATCCCAATCGAGATCTGATAAAGAGACCAATGCTTATGATGATCGGATTTGAAAAAATAATTGAAGAACGCATTCGAACCGCCCAGAAAAAAGGGGAGTTCGATAATCTGGAAGGCGCCGGAAAACCATTGGCGTTTCCGGAAGATAGCTACGTTCCCGAGGATCTGCGGCTGGCTTATAAAATCCTTAAAAATGCCGATTGCCTGCCGCCTGAAATCGAAATAAAAAAGGAGATCGAACGCACAGAGGATTTACTGGCGGATATGCACGATGTCGCCGAACGCTATCACCTGTTGAAGCGGCTGAATTTCCTGATCATGAAATTGAATGTCAACCGTAAAGGCGATGCCCGTTTCGACGTCCCCCAACGGTATGCCGCGTCGTTGAACGATCGGATCGGCTCTTCAACCAAAAAAAATGTCTGACTTCAACCTGATACTCCCGCGACGAGACCATGTTCAAAAAGAAAGTGAAAACCGACCACGACGGCCTGTTCAAAGGTGTCATCGTGGCGCATTCGATATTGCTACTGCACTTGCTGATGATTGCAGGCCTGGGATTCACAATCGTTTTTCTCACCGGCCTGGCGCACTACATGTCCTGGATCGTGTTGGGCGGCTTGACGATTTTAGGCATTTTTACCTATCTTTTCTACCGGCGCATCCGCAAAGAGGGCAAGAGTGTGGGGGAGGCCTTGCAGACGCCTCTCTTTCAAGGCCGCGAGGTGGAAATC
>RPPU01000892.1 GCA_003819975.1 Desulfobacteraceae bacterium | reverse complement strand
CTGGACGGCGCAAACGTGTTCATCGTGTTCGGCGCTTTTCAAATTCTGATGGGGCTCGTCTACGGACTGCCCATGCCGCTGCAACCGCTTAAAGCCATGGCCGTCCTCGTCATTACCCAAAAAATTTCCGGCTCCATCACTACACCTTTGGCGCGCGCACGGGCGGATCGGTCGTCATCTACGGGGCTTTCTATTTGATCCTGGGTCTTTTCTTCAGCGGGCCTTTGCACGAAGCATTAAAGGTGTTTCCGCTGCCCATCCTCGGAATTGTTTTGCTGTTTGAAGCCCTCACCCTGCTGACCTTTATGCGCGACCAAACCTCCGCCCCGCGCGACCTGTGGATCGCGCTCCTGGTCGGCGTTCTGGCCCTGACCGTGCCTCAAGGTTTTGTGGTTGGTTTGGTTGTCGGCACGCTCTTATTTTATGGGTTCAAGAAATTCGGACGGGATATATAGGGCGTCTCTTCCAGGGCATGTCTTTGTCATTATGATGAAATCGTTGTCGTGATCGTTATCGTGATCGCAGTCGACTTTTCCTCCAACAAAGAATAAACCGACCACGATTACGACAACGATAAAGATTATTCAATAGGTTCAGGAAAAACTTAATGCTGTCTTTTCCGATAAGCCGCCAGCAGGACCGCGGGTTGGGCTGCATACCATTCGATATATCCGCATTGACCGCAGATCCAACCCCGCAAATCGCTTTCCCCCGCACCTTTAAAAATAAAGGCCCGCGGCTTGGCAGCCACTGTTATGGTTAACCCCATTTCGCCATTGTAATGACCATGCTCGACCATCGGCCAGTCCTGAATAATGTCGCGGGAATTGCATTTTGGACATACACCGTTTTTCATAGTTGCTCCTATTTAATCTGGCTTTTTGAAACCACGATTCCCAAACTGGCCCGTATGGCAGGCAAGTAACCATACGCAAGGTATTTCTCTTCATTGTTAACATCCTTATAAGTGGCCAGCCCTGTTTCGCCCTTGGACATTTTCAATCCGATCGTAAATAACCCTGAATGACCAGTCTTAAAAAGATCATCCATTTTATCAAATTCGTTTTTTGCTCCCTTTCCTTGTGACTTAAACAGGATTTTACCGTCATGATTCATCAAAAAAACACGCGTGCCATATCCGAAATCCAAGGCAAGCAGATCTTTTTGCAGTTCGGAAAGTCTGATATCAAATCCGACCACCGCCGGAATGCGCTTATCAGCCAATACGACGGGCATGGCGCAAGAGACCGTCAATTGGTTGTTGCTTGCATCGGCATAAACATCGGTCCAGATAAGGGTTCCGGCGGTTTCTGCTTTTATATACCAAGGCCGTTTGGACGGTATCAAGCCCGGAGCGTTTTTCTCAATAATCGAGATAACATCATCATTGCTGAAAGCGGATATATTTGTTTGTGTACCGGAATAGGCCAGATCGATATAGGGTTTATTGCGGACCATCTCTTTCAGGAAGGCAGAGAATGCCTTCTGAATTAAAATTTCATTTCTGAACTTGCTGCGGATTTCATCATTGCCATATTGCTTTCCGTCCCAGGGCAGTAAAAGCGACCGGCCGTTATCCCGGGGCGGATTCGGATTTTCATACGCCTTCTTCAGGTAATCAGCCGACTGTTTGACCTGTTTCTCGACCTCAACAAAAAAAACATCATACTTTTTGGTCTTTTCGGCAATGGCGGCATTCAGGCGTTTCTCCAT
>RPPU01000891.1 GCA_003819975.1 Desulfobacteraceae bacterium | reverse complement strand
GCCGTGCTTCCCGATGAGATGCTGTCATCGGATCAAATCGACGAAACGCTCATGATGTTCGATGAGCTGGATATAGAAATCCTGGATGAAGACAAATGCATTCTTTCTGAAAAACTTGTTTCCATTCCGGTAATTAAAGAAGAAGCTGAAGACACCGATTTCGGTACGGTGACCGATCCCGTTAAAATGTATTTGCGTGAAATGGGAATGGTGACCCTCCTGAGCAGGGAGGGGGAAGTGGAAATTGCCAAAAAAATTGAGGCCGGCGAACAGGAAATTTTAAAGTCTCTTCTGGAAACCACTCTGGGTGTTGATTCAATTATCAAGCTTGGGGATGATATTGAAAAGGAAATCGTTCGCCCCAAACATGTTCTCAGAGATCTGGATGAAGGAGACGCCTACATTGATGAGGCGCTCCAAATTGAGAATTTTTTGAGCACGATTCATGAAATTAAGAAAATAAATGAAGAGAGTGAGGATTTCCGGGGAAAGCTTTTTGAAGCTGAAATGGAGCCTGAAGAAAGGCGACGGGTACGAAGGAGTGTCGGGCGTCGCAACAGAAAGATCTTCGAATTATTAAAAGGGTGGCGGCTTGAAAGCAATGTCATTGAAAAAATAGAAAAAAATATCAAAGTTCTGATTGCCTGGTTCGATGAACGGGAAGAAACGATTGCCAAGTTGGCCGGCTCGCTGAATACTAGCTTGAATGATCTTCGAATGCAATTGCTTTCAGGAAGCGTCAGGTGCGAAGCTGATTTCTGTGTATGGGCTGCCAGCCGTTGCGAAAAAACTCCGGAGGAACTGGCGGTTCTTTATGAAGAGATAATAACGGTTCAGGGAGAAATCGAGAAAAAGGAAGATGAAGTCAGAGCCAAAAACCGGGCGCTTAAACGCATCATGGCGGGGGTTGAGGACGGCCGGATTCGGGCTAAGGTTGCAAAAAGCGAGCTGATTAAGGCAAACCTGCGGCTGGTGGTCAGCATTGCGAAGAAATATACCAATCGGGGCCTTCAATTTTTGGACCTGATTCAGGAGGGCAACATCGGTCTGATGAAGGCGGTGGACAAGTTCGAATACAGACGCGGCTATAAATTTTCGACTTACGCTACCTGGTGGATTCGTCAGGCGATCACACGCGCCATAGCAGACCAGGCCAGAACGATCCGTATTCCGGTTCATATGATAGAGACCATCAACAAGCTGATCCGGACGTCACGCTATCTGGTGCAGGAACTCGGTCGTGAGCCGTCTCCTGAAGAAATTGCCGAGAAAATGGAGATCCCACTGGATAAGGTTCGAAAGGTGTTAAAAATTGCTCGTGAACCGATCTCCCTTGAAACCCCTATTGGCGAAGAAGAGGATAGCCATTTAGGAGATTTTATTGAAGATAAAAAATTCATGTTACCCTCCGATGCTGCCGTCAGCATGAATCTTGCCGAACAGACCCGAAAAGTGCTGGCTACATTAACCCCCCGGGAAGAAAAGGTTTTGCGGATGCGATTTGGTATTGGGGAAAGGGCGGATCATACGCTTGAGGAAGTCGGACAGGATTTTGCCGTGACGCGGGAAAGAATCCGGCAAATCGAGGCCAAGGCATTAAGAAAATTGAGACATCCCACACGAAGCAGGAAATTGAAAAGTTTCATTGAAAATTGATGAGGTGTTTTAAACGGATGGCAATTCTTCGATACTTGACAAAACATTATTCTGAAGT